>NZ_JAUBQU010000154.1:0-11659 GCF_036701435.1 Microcoleus sp. Pol12A5 | reverse complement strand
ATTTGCCACAGGATGTAACAAGATGCGATGAGGGCTAATAAGCCCATCCACTGTCCTAGCTTCATTAGATTTTAGATATTAGATTTTAGATTTTAGATTGAGGAATAGGGTATGGGGAATTACTGCTTGCTAATTGCTCTCCAGCCCAGAAGCGATAAATCGCATCTCTATAAGATACCTTAGATGCGCGCGATCGCATCTTTAATCAGATACCCCTACTCGGACATCAGCATAAGCAGCCTCCTCAATTCCCTTTGGCGAACACCTGCTGCGCTGTCAGCTTCAATTCTGGGAAAGTTCGGGACTCAATAACCTCGCCGCCTCTGAACAGTTTGACTTGGTATTCCCCGTCAATTAGTTGGTAAACCGAAAAAGTAGGTTGCTTGGGGTTGCCAATGAACCGTCTGCCACCCAATCCTAGATAGTCTATAATCCAATATTCCTGAATACCCATTGACTCATATGCCTCAAGCTTTAGGGCATAATCATCACCCCAATTAGTGCTATTTACCTCGACCACTAGCGGGACTGAGGAACCCATTGTGATAATTGATGATTTCTCCCATCGCGGCTCGTTTCCAATGGTTTGTTCGTTAAGTACAATAATATCTGGTTCATATCCCGATTCCTCGCGCATGGGTTTGATGACGCATTCTTTGGGGATGAAGTAGGGCAGTTGTAGCCTTCGGATTTCACAGTAGAGATCAGCTAGGAGAAAACCTGTTAGTTTAGAATGTTTGCCTGTTGCTTTTGGCATCTCAACAATTTCTCCATTGTGTAGTTCGTAGTGATGTTCTGAATTTTTAGGATACCAGTCAATGAATTCATCAAATGTTACTAATTCAGGTATGATTTGAATCATGGTGAGTGCCTCAAGTTTGGTTTTGATAGCTGTACGGGGAATTAAGATTTGGGCAAAAACATAGTCTTTAGACCAAGTAGCGATCGCACTTTTTGATTGCGTCTCTACTGCTGCTGTTGGCGCGATCGCCAGCCGAGGATGGCAGCTAAGATGATACTGGGGGTAAAGACGGCGATTAGGGCGTTGAGGTCGGTAGAGGGTATGGATAAGCTAGGCCCTGCGTACTTGATGGCCAGGGAAAGGGCGGTGGAAAGGGTGAATACTTTGAGGATGGGGCTGATGTTGGTGTTCATGGACGTGGTAGTTGGTTGGGCGATCGGGTTTTCAGACTATTATTGCAAGTATGTGTTGCGGCCCGGCGGGCGATCGGCTATTTTCTGAGATACTAGGATAATTTGCCAGCGTTGAGCGTAATTGAAAATGGATCACCAAAATTTAGAGTTAATAGAAAACATTCGCCAGCAATTTGACAATACTCCTTTTCCCAGAATCCCGCTGGAAGAATCTCCCAAAGACAACAGTGAATTGCTCTACCTTCATAATCTTGTCACTGCTTATTACTTAAGAAATAGAAGAGTTATTAATACAGAAGGTAAAGTTATCCTCGATGCCGGATGCGGCACAGGTTATAAATCCTTAGTGTTAGCTTTAGCCAATCCGGGAGCGAAAATAGTAGGCATCGATTTATCTGAAGAATCTGTGAAACTAGCTGAGCAACGTTTACAGTATCATGGGGTTGCTAATGCAGAGTTTTATGCTTTGAAGATAGAAGATTTACCAACTTTAGGGTTAGAGTTTGACTATATTAATGCTGACGAAGTTCTGTATCTCTTGCCAGACCCTGTGTCTGGATTGCAAGCGATGAAATCGGTTCTGGCTCCCGATGGCATCATCCGCACAAACCTTCATAGTTCAAATGGTAGAGCCGGAGTATTTCGCGCTCAAGCTGTTTTCAAAACAATGGGATTAATGAATGGCTCTCCGGGAGAAGTGGAGATAGAAATAGTCCGGGAAACAATGGAAGCATTACAAGATGAAGTAGGCCTTAAGGCATTTACCTGGAACTGCGATTGCGCGCAGAATGAGTCATGGATTATGTCTAACTATTTATTGGTGGGTGATAAAGGTTGTAGCATTCCTGAAGTGTTTGCAATGTTGAGAGGTGCTGATTTAGAGTTTATCAGTATGGTGGCTTGGCGCAGGTGGGACTTGATGAATTTGTTCAAAGATCCAGATGATTTGCCTCCGTTTTTGGCAATGAGTCTGCCAGAAGCTTCTCTGGAAGAGCGGCTGCATTTATTTGACTTGTTACATCCCCTGCACCGTTTGTTTGATTTCTGGTGTGGCAATCCCGATCAAACTCTGGATTTTGTGCCAGTTGCGGAATGGACGGAAGCTCAATGGCGGGAAGCACGGGTACACCTGCACCCTCAACTGAGGACTTCTCAGGTGAGGGAAGACTTGAGTAATTGCATTGACAGCCAGACGCCGTTTGAGATTAGCGGTTATATTATTGTGCCCACTTTAGCGCCGGTGGCGATCGAGAGTACAATGGCGGCTTGTTTGCTAACTCTTTGGGATGGGCCACAGTCTGTGGTGTAGCTAGCGGAAAAGTGGTTGCAGAGCCGAGATGAGCCTGCTGTTAATCTAGAACCCCCAACCCAGGAGACGGCCTTCGATCAAGTCAAGGAACTGTTGACTAGACTGGAAGTCTCTCTGTACGTGCTTTTGAAGCGTTAGCTGCCCGACCTCAAAAAAAAAATGGACGGGATGATAGCAAAGCGGGGGAAACTGGGTAAGTTACATATAAGAGTTAGAAACGAGCATCCCACCCCCTCAAGGAGAAACAAATTATGAAGACTGAATTTAAAGCCAAGTTTCTGCAACACATCAACAAAAGAAGACAGGATCAAGGTTTCACCCTGATTGAACTGCTGGTTGTTATCATCATTATCGGTATTTTGTCTGCTATTGCTTTGCCATCCTTCCTTAGCCAAGCTAACAAAGCCAAGCAGTCAGAAGCTAAACAGTATATCAGCTCCCTAAACAAGGGTCAGCAAGCTTTCTACGCAGAAAAGGGTACTTTTGTAACAACCATCGCAGATCTTGGTTCATTGGGTCTGGGTCTCAAAAGTATAACCAATAACTATAGTTACCAACTCCAGGGCGCAAATGGTGGTGTTGCTGCTACCGCACAGGGAGTGGCGGGTCTTAAAGACTATGCAGGTGGGGTAACTCTGGTTGTGGCTCCCGGTGCAGACGCAGCCAGCACTCAAACTATTCTGTGTGAAAGTACAGATCCACCTACTACCTCTGCTCTTCCTGCATTCACAATGGGTGTAGACTGTCCTACCTCTAACTGGACTCCTGTTAAGTAGTAACTGAATGGTAAGAGTAAACATATTGAATTGAACTCTCTTACCAAGTTAGCACTAAAATAGGTAAACAGGTAGCGTTGTCAGCGCTACCTAGTTTCTTTTTAAGGTTCCTTAAAATGTGATTTTCTCAAAATGATTGTTGACTTTATCTCTACCGATCCGCTCAAGTTACAACAGCAAATTACTGAATGTCTAATCAAACAAGACTACGATCACGCTATTAATTTATACGAGCAGGCAATAGCAGTAGAACCTGCAGTAAAGTCTCATTACTGGCATTTAGGATTGACGTTGCTATTGCGCGGCAAAGAAGTCGAAGCTCAGACAACGTGGCTGCTAGGAATGGCAGAATGCTCTCCTGAAGAAATAGACGAGGCGACAGCAGAACTGACGCAAGTTCTAAACATAGAAGCTAATCGTCGCGAGCAACAAGGAGAATACTCTGTTGCTTGGGCAATTCGGCAACATTTGCGAGAAATCAATCCAACGGATATTAACAATCTTTTATATTTGATTTGGCTGTTTATTGAGCTAGAGACATATACAGGAAAAGAACTAAATGAATTAGGAGTTATTGCATTACTACAAGGAGATACTTCATTAAATTTAGACTCTGATTTGTTAATGCAAGTAGTCAGGAATATATTGAAGTATGCACCTCAAATTCCGTCATCTTTGGAATTTGTAGAAGCTTGCCTGCCTCATGTCAAAGATAGAATAGCTTTTATTGATATTTTAATCCCGTTAATTTTTGAGATCTCTTACTCAGAGCAGCAGCATTTAATAGGTATAAGATTAGCTGAATTCGGTTTGCGTTTGGTTCCCCATCATTTAGAGCTTCTGCGTGCTTTAGGTTCTTTATATGCAGAAACTGGCAAGTATGGTCAGGCTATTGAAACGGCTAAATTATGTTATTCACTTGTAACTGAATTACCCGATAAGGTGTATGCAAATCATTTGATTCTTATGGCATTGATGAGTGCGGGTGGATATTGGCAAGCAGTCGAATCCCACGTCAAAGAACACGACGTACTGCTAAATTCATTGTTGGAAGAAAAGCCTGAAGTGACCGATTCAACTTCTACTCTACGGTTATACAATACGACATTTTTTTTGACGTATTTTCGAGATATAGCTCAGAGCAATCAAATAGTTCGCAATCAGTTAGGCCAGTTTTGCCAATCTAAAGTTGAAGCTGATGCTGAGGAAGCGGTAGAGCGATATCGTCAGAAACGCAATTCTGCCAAAGCAATAAATCCTCCCACTAAACCTTTGAAGATTGGATACCTGTCCCATTGCCTTAGAAGGCATTCTGTAGGGTGGTTGGCGCGATGGGTTTTTCAGTATCATGATCGCGATCGCTTTCAAATTTACACTTATATGATGGCTTCCCATCAGATCGAAGATCCCTTACTGCGATGGTATGTTAATCAGTCTACAAAAGCCTATAAACTCGCTCTAGATTATCAGCAAGCTGCGGAACAGATTTACCAGGATGAAGTAGATATTTTAATCGATCTCGACAGTATTACATTAAATCTGAGCTGCGGGATTATGGCGATGAAGCCTGCACCAGTTCAGGCAACATGGCTGGGATGGGATGCGTCGGGAATACCAGCGATCGATTACTATATCGCAGATCCCTATGTTTTACCGGAGTCTGCGCAAGATTACTACGCTGCAAAAATTTGGCGACTCCCTCAGACATACATAGCGGTGGATGGTTTTGAAGTAGGCGTACCCAGCCTGCGTCGAGATCAGTTGGATATTCCTGGCGACGCAGCAGTATATCTGAGCGTTCAGAGGGGCTTTAAGTACAATCCCCAGATGGCTCGGATGCACATGAACATTGTGAAAGAAGTGCCAAATAGTTACTTATTGATTAAGGGCTGGGGAGAGCAAGAACCTCTAGAAAAGTTTTTTATTCAAATAGCAGAAGAACAGGGTTTAGATGGTGGTCGCCTGCGATTTTTCCCGAGGGTTTCTTTTGAGGAAAATCATCGCGCCAATTTAGGCGTTGCAGATGTTGTACTAGATACTTATCCTTATAATGGAGCCACAACAACCCTAGAAACTCTATGGATGGGAATTCCGATGGTGACGCGGGTGGGCGAGCAGTTTTCGAGTCGCAACAGCTACACGATGATGGTGAATGCAGGTGTGACTGAGGGCATTGCTTGGACTGATGAAGAGTATATCGAATGGGGGATTCGTTTAGGGAAAGACCCTGTTTTGCGACAGCAAATATCGTGGAAACTGCGGCAGTCAAGACAAACTGCTCCGCTATGGAATGGCAAACAGTTTACGCAAGAAATGGAGAAAGCTTACGAACAAATGTGGCAGATATATATTGACAAAAATCATTGATCGTGCTAATCCGAGTGAGTAGTTTGTGCAGCGAGTTGCTGCACAAACTCGCTAGACTCATCATTATTTACTCTACTGCATAAAACGGTCTAGTTCAAATGAGGAAATGTTCTCGGCGTTTGCCTGAGCGATCGCCTCTCTATTCTCATTTTCCAATACAATTCGAGCGTGAAGGCGAGGTATCAGTGCTTCCCACTGAATTTCGCTCAACTGTCCTATCAGTGAAATTTCTGGTCCGTCAGAAACATCTAAATCTTCTTCCATTAAAAGATTCATCGCCACGCTTGACAAAGCAAGATTAGCATCTTCGTCAGAAATATTACTGTTGTCTGTGAGAATAGTTATTTTATTTTTCTCTGGGTGAGTTGCGATCGCCCTCACCACTCGTGCTATATCTACACCCACAGACTCTTCCGGTTGCGTCCAATCTGGAAATATAATTAAATTAATTTCTTTCAAGTTTAAACGTAAGAGAGTTGTATCAATCAATGCTGCACTAACCGTTTTCGCCATTTTTGACCAGGAAAACTTTTTGGCTTGTTCCAACCCAGCCGCAATTAATGAGTGGCGAATCTTAGGTTTTTGTACTTCGCAAAGTGCATTAGCTAGACCGTCAACATCCTCATCATTTACGTATAAAGCAGCTTCCCCTGCCACTTCAGGAATAGAAGAATTAGAGCAAGTAATGACAGGACAACCCGAGGCGATCGCCTCCAGTACAGGCAAGCCAAATCCTTCATACTTGGATGGATAAACCAGTGCCACAGCACCGGAATATGCTAATCTCAATTCTTCATCACTGAGTTGCAGCTTGTGAACAACAATCCCAAAAGTATAATTTCTAAACTCTCCTTCTAATAAAACTCCAGTCCCCGTACAGACAATTTCAAAGCCCTGTTTGCTGGCAAGTTGATCAAAAGCACGGAAGAACCCAATAGAATTTTTATAACCCGCCCCAGCACCTACACACATAAAATATGGTTTTGAAATCCCATACTTTATTTTAAAATTTCTAATCTCCTCTTGACTGGCTGGCGAGAAAAGGCTTGCAACACCACAATGAGCTACTGTTACAGAATCTTGAACAATAGCTGGGAAAAATTTTACTAAATCGTGTGCTGTATTTTCTGAAATAGTAATGTAGGTAGAAGCCTGACGTATACCATAATGCTTTTCTCTCCACATGGGTTCATCCAAATTTGCTGTCAAAACTTCGGGAATCATGTCATATGCCATAAAGACAGAGGTAGTGGAAATGGGAGTTGTGTAGTAAGTGGATATAAATAAATCAGCACCTTCTTCATCGCATAGTTGCTGGAGCATTTCGCGATCCGCGTCCGTTGTAGAGTAGTTATAAGGTGGAATTGTGCGATATCTAATACCTAGAATTTTAGGAGCTGTTCCAGCCCTGTCAAGAACGACAATATGTTTAGCAAAGCCATCTACTGCCCATTCTTGCAGCAATGACTGCCACACGCGAGCAATTCCTGTTCTATAAAGCTGGAAAAATACACCATCTACAATAATTTTTGGAACCGAGCTATAATACTTATTGATAAAAATTTTTCTATTTTGAAAATGCAAGGCAAGTTGATCAATACGACCATCGCGACCTGTAGCATTTGTGATATGGTGAATCAACCTGTTTATATCCTGAACCGGAGTCAATGAGTAGCCTGCCAATCTTGCTCTGTGAGACAAGTCCACATCATCCCAATATCCTGGCCCATAGTCTTCGCACCATCCTCCCAGAGCCTCTAACAAAAATCTTTTAATACACAATGCCCAACCTTCTAAATAAAATTCACCAAGTTCATTTTGCGCCAAAGGTCCAGCCAAACCTTCAGCCGCCAAATTACACAAGTATTCAATCGGTGAATCTTCTATACCTACGTCATTGTTTAGGTGAAGAATATACTTGCCACTAGCTAGCTTCGCTCCCTGATTGTTTGCCGCAGCAAACCCTAGATTTGTCTCATTTCGCAGCAGCTTAATATTGTGCTGACTGCAAAATTCTTCCAATGCTGCTTTTCCTTTTGGTGCGCTACCATTATCAATAAATATTATTTCAGTATCGGGTAAGTATTTGAGATTGTGTTCCCACAGTTCTAACAATTCACTGTGATCCCACCAAGGTACAACTATGCTCGCTAAACACTTAACTGCACTCGTATAGTAACCTTTAGTTGCTTCAACCCAAAAGCAGCTCTGAGCATGAGACCAGTAATTACTAATATTGATATTTTGAAAACCTGCAACTTTCAGCAATTGTTGCAGTCGAGGCGCTGTAAAACCAGTTTTATGAAACTCCCCTGCGTGCGTCTGTAACCCAAATACAGTATCCAACTGCCAGCCCCATCGTTCGTCTTCTGGCTTAGCTAGCCACTGCTGCATACACCATTCTAGATTTGGTAAATTCATCACCAATTTACCATCTGGTTTTAAAACTCTTGCCCATTCTTTAATAGCTAGTGGCACTTCAAATTTTCCAATATGCTCCAACATATGTTCTGTAAAAATTTCATCTACAGAGTCGCTTTCAAAGGACAGATTGAAGATATCCATTTGAATAACACCAGGAGCCTCAACATATTGGTCTATATTATAATAACCCTCCTTAATGCTTGTCCCACAGCCAATATGTAACTTAATTGAGTTGTCGTTTGGCTTCATATTTTTTTTCGGGAATTTTATTTGGGATTATTTCAATTTTATTAAGCAGGTATTTCTCCCTACTCAAATCACTCCAAGTTTCTTATCGAGCGCCTACTACTTCCCCTTCGCCTGTCCCAACAGCGCCTTATAATCCGATCGCCCGGGATTTAGCTTCACCAACTTCTCCAAAGGCTCGATCGCCCCCACCTTATTATTCATCTGCAACCGCACATTTGCCAACCCCTCCAGAGCCGTCTGATTCTGCGGTTCCCGCTGCAAAACCGTCTCATATCCCCGTTCCTGCGCCGCCAGCAAAGATTCCTGAGAAACTGCTACCGGAGCAGATTTTTGCTGGTGCTGGCTGCTCAAACCGCTGCCGAACAGACTCACCATACCAAAAATTGCCGAACCACCAAAGCCAACCATTGATACTAACGCAAAAATCTGCTTAATTCGATCGCTCCGATGAACCCGACTATCACTAGATTTTTTTTGTGTGCTTTCCATTGCTAACTCTTGGTGTCGCTGTTTTCCAGGCACTCGCAAAGCACCTAATCTCTAGAATGCCCAAGTTCGATCGCAAAACGATCGCCCTTCGCCATTTAAAATTTGAGACCCATCCTAGCCAAATCACAAAAACTGAGATTTGTCAAGGACATTTAGGTAACAATAACACGCGGGCGATCTCGATCGGTGAAGGGCGATCGCACCCTTACTTTTTAGCCGTTACTCTCAGGCAATTCGCCAAACCGAGCTCGGTAACGCGCTAGCAAAGATTCGAGTTCAGGATCACGCTGGCGTTCCGCTTCTAGTGCTGAGGCTAAGTCATCAGGAAGCCGATCTAATTTTTCTTCTAATGTTGTTGCAGTCCTGCAGATCGCTCCTTAATTGTGGTTATTTTTAATCTCAAACGCCCTTGCTGACTCGATTGTGCAATCAAAATGGGATTGGATTAATGGCCGAAAGGTCGATCGACCTTTCACACCTTCAAATGCCATCAGGATCGATACCCTGACTCCTCAAGTATGTCATTAGTCGATCGGCGCGCTGGCGTTCCTCTTCGGCCCTCTGGCGTTCCTGTTCCACCCGTTCCGCACCCCACAGCAGCAAATTGCCATTCTCATCCCACCAGCGCAACCAATAACCCGTTCTCTGAGATTTTTTACCTTCCCAAACCCCCAGAAATAAACCCATTGATTCTATCCACAATCGCTGATTAGTATCCGGTTCTTGCAATTCGTACTCTCCCGAATTCGATAGTCTGTACACTTCCAAAACTCCCGATTTTGATTCAAAAATTACATAAATCGGCACTTGCAAAATTCGCTCATAAAACCGCCATTTTCCGTAAGAATATGTCGGTTTATTTGAATATTCACTGCCGTCAGTATCCGATAAAAATTCCATTACTACTGCGGGGACTTCTCCCTCAGCATTGGGCGTATAACTGCGACGAACTTCTCCTGGTTCTGCTGGCAATACCGAGGGAACGTACACCCAATCTGGTGCTTTTACTACTGTTTTGTCGTTAACTTTGGCACACAGTCCAAAATTGGAAGCTACTAGCATTGAAGCTAGGATAAATCCTGCGAGATCCAAGGCTTCTCGCAGGGCCGCAGCTAAAAGTGGTTGGTCGATATTTTCCACAGGCTCGTCGGGTAATTTAAAGTCGTCTGGCAATTTTTCCCAAGTTATAGTATACTTGTTTTTTGTTTCTTCCGGTTTCGATAATGTTTGCGTCATTGGTTTTCTCGGTTTCGCTTCACACAGTTTTTTTTAAATAGGATTTGCACAAGAACTTTAATATCGGGGTGTGCAATGCACACCCTACTAACTAGCTGTAATCGGGGTGCATTACGCACCTTACTAACTAGAGGAAGTCACGAATCTTGCAATAATTGCGGTTATTCAATGATACCCTGTTTTAAGGAGTATTTTCGGGAGCAAGTGGTTCTGCTGATCTTGCAGTTTGAGAAGGTATAACAGGCAATTTTGGCTGTTTTTGCAAGCTGGGAAATCCAGGCTCTACTGATTGATTTCTGGCAGGCGTACTCGCATTTACTTTCTCAGAAAGGGGAGCTAATGTTTGAGTAACTTTAACTTGCTGTCGCAGTTGTTCTGTCGAACCCAACAAGCCTCCTAATCCGTTGAACAACCTGCGAATATTGTTGCGGAAAGCCGGATCTCCCGTCAAATCATCCACGTCGGAAGTAATTTTCTGCACGTTCTGAAAGGTAGCTCGTGCAGAATCTAGAGTTTGCTGCAATAATAACAAAGTGGCGGGATTGTTTACCTGGCCGGATAAATCTCGCAAATTACTAGAAGCTTGGGCAGCATTCGCTGATAAAACTTCTAAATTGTTTAGCAATTGTCCTTCGTTGATTCGATTAATTGTCGGACTCAAACTGCTGACAGCTACCCGCAGTTCCTGACTGCTTTGATTGATGTTATTTAGAGTTGAGACTAAACTGGCGCGGTTGGTTGTTACTAAAGAATTGAGTTGGTTGGCTGTTAATGTAATTTGATTGGCTGCTTGAGTTACTGAATTAGCAGAATTTATCGCAGCGGCAGATACGGCTTTTGTGGAAGTGTCCGCCGTAGCTGCTACTTTAGAAACATCAGCGGCAATTCCTGATATTTCCCCTTTTAGCGATTGATTTAAACTGCTGGCTTCTCCCTTTAATGATTGATTTAAACTGCTGGCTTCTCCCTTTAATGATTGATTTAAACTGGCTATTTCGGTTTTAACCGATTGATTCAATGTCCCAATGTCTCCCCTGACAGATTGATTTAAATTTTTGATTTCGGTTTGGGCAGTTTGAGTTAAATTCGATAAATCTTGAGTGAGTTTAGCTGCACCTTTAGCTGTGTTAGCTGTATTTTCTGCCAGGGATTTAATATTGTTGAACAGCGCAGGGTCAGTGTAGAAATTAGCTAGGCGGACTGTGGATTTAATTAGTTCGTCGATAGTGACTCCAGCTTGACCTTTTAAGCGCGAATTTTGGCAGATAATCTCAGGGGGACAGTCGGCACTAACGGGATTGGCGGTAAGTAAGGATTCTGGCAAAATCGAGTTGGGGGTAATGTCGATCGACGATTCGCCAATTAAACCCGATTTATTCGCTTCGATCGTAACATCCCTGGGAATCACTAAAGTACCGGGGGCAATCTCCAGCGTCACGTCTACGCCGTTAGAACCCGGTTTGAGGGCGGTAATTTTACCGACTGCAACCCCGCGATACCTGATGGGCGTGCCTATTTGCATTCCTTGGGCGCTGCCAAATTCTACGGCGAATTTGTAGCTGCGGTTCCCTAGCTGCACGCCCCGCAGCCAGAGCACTAAGCCGCCAAATAAACCGATTCCTACTAAAATTAAGAACCCGACAGAACCTTCTCT
>NZ_JAUBQU010000288.1:0-1390 GCF_036701435.1 Microcoleus sp. Pol12A5 | reverse complement strand
AAGGTATCGCGGCCGTAAGTCCCAGCAATGAACCCGTAGAGGCAAACCCCCACTTTCGCTGGCATCCTTTGCGGGGGGAATGGGTAGCATACGCCAGCCACCGTCAGGGAAGAACTTTCATGCCGCCGCCGGAATACAACCCGCTGGCAGCGACAATTAACCCTAAGTTTCCGACAGAATTGCCGCCGGGAGATTACGATGTAGCAGTGTTTGACAACCGCTTTCCCTCGATGACTTTGCAAGCAAAAAACGCACCTGCAAATATTGTCGAAACTTTGCCAGCTAAAGGCATTTGCGAAGTCGTGGTTTTCACTCAAGATCCGCTGGCTTCCCTCGGTTCTTTGGAGTTATCTCACTTGGAATTATTGTTAGAAGTATGGGCAGATCGCACTTCAGTTATTGGCAGCAATCCAGAAATTGAATACGTCTTGCCCTTTGAAAATCGCGGTGTCGAAGTCGGAGTAACTTTGCACCATCCCCACGGTCAAATTTACGCTTATCCGTTCGTGCCACCGGTGCCGGCACGGATGTTAGAATGTCAGTCGGTTTACTATCAAAAAAACAGTAGCGGTTTGCTGCAAGATTTGATTCAAAAAGAGATTTCCGACAAACAGCGAATTATTTATTTAGACGAAGAGGCGATCGCCTTTGTCCCCGCTTGTGCCCGCTACCCTTACGAAGTGTGGATTGCCCCGATCGCCCCCGCTGCTACATTTATCGATTTGACGGAAAAACAGCGGCAATCACTCGCTAAGGCCTTAAAAACAGTCACCCTCAAATACGACGGTTTGTGGCATCGCCCGTTCCCTTATTTGATGGCTTGGTTTCAAGGACCCACAGACGGGAAACCCCATCCAGAAGCGCATTTGCACGCCCAATTTTATCCGCCCTATCGATCGAGCGATCGGCTAAAATACCTCGCAGGAACCGAACTCGCCGCCGGAATGTTTGCCAACGACGCTTTACCCGAAGAAAAAGCTAAAGAACTGCAAGCCGTATTTGTCAATATAAGCTGAAACCCATTTAATTTTTCAAGTAAAGTTTGATGCAATTATTGTGGGGTGGGCGTCCCGCCCGCCCAAAAAATACAATTTATATGCAAGAAAGCTAATGATAAACTCATTAAATCAAGAAGTCGATCTAAAACTCGAATTCATCCGCAAAGCCTTAACCGAAAAAAAAGCGCTCGCCCTTCGCTTGCGAGGCACTGACTGGTTTGCTTGGGCCACAGCCGGTGGTTCCCATACAGTATTGCTAACTGCAGAAACCGGAGTTGCAGAAATATTAATTACTGCCGAAAACGCTTGGGTTCTCACCGATGAAATCGAAGCTCAACGCTTGCAAGACGAGGAATTGCCAGCCAACTTTCAAATGTACATCTATCCTTGGG
>NZ_JAUBQU010000022.1:0-70474 GCF_036701435.1 Microcoleus sp. Pol12A5 | reverse complement strand
TTCTAATGTCATATCACGCTATGGCAAACACTTCTCTAATCATAACGTACTCTGATCCTTTCCTTCAGGGCACTACCTCGGGATGGATAGGCAGATTGAGGTAGAGAAAGCGAGTCAATCAATCCTGTCACGGTGTAATCGCTGCACTCTTATATAAGCTGAGTAAGGGTATTTTATATAGAGAAGGCAAAAATACTGTATTTAAAGCTAGTTAACTATTTGATCGGAAATGGCGATCGGGAAAATTGCTCTGGGGTTTGGACTTTAACTTAGAAGTGATATCGTAGTATCGGTAGATAGTAGATTTCCGGCTGTCAAACAACTTGAGAATTGAATCAATGACAATTTCTGTAACTATCGGGTTAAAGTCGGAAATAAAGTCCTCGGCATTTAGATTTTCTTGAAAAAATTCCTTGGCTCGATCGCACTGATAGCGCATTTCGTCAAAGCCAACCATTTTTACCACAAACGTTGTCAGGGGCGAACTCTCCAAATCGGTATTAGAGGTGCTTTTAGCCCGCCCATTTTCTAATAAATTCAATACTTCCGCTTCTAAACTAATTTTAGGTTGATAAGGTTTGTCTATTTCTGGAAAAAAGCTTTCTAGGCGTACGCAGTTAGGAGCCAGCTCCGGAATTCCTCCCATCATCATCGCCAGAGAAACCTCAATCCCCAAATCCGAAGAAAGAGCTTCTAGTAGGGCTAGGGCAGACAGTTTGCACCCCAAATAAAGCTTCGCAATTTCGAGATTGTACTTAGCAGTCGTTTCCCAGCGCTGATATGTGCGATCGTCTGGATATCCCTCAAACTGCCGGAAAATTATTTCTGGCTTGAGATAATTCAGAAAACCTTCCATCTTGAGCAAAGCAACTCGGTAGTCGCGAATCGTGTAAAAACCGCAGCAGATGAGATTGTGATTGGTTTCCGGCAGTAAATTCCAGGTATTTGCCAAAAAATGGGCTGAACTATGGTGAGCAAAACTCATCACATCCCGGTTAGAAATTCGCACAGCTTTTTTGACCGTTTCCCGCATTTCCTCATCATTCAAACTGAGGTTAAATCGGCTATTTATTGCTTGCAAGCGGTCATAAAGGCGCTGGCTTACCGTTACTCCCGACTCGGCTGCGCGAAACGGAATGGTTGCTTCAATGCAGCCTGCAATTTGAAGCAATTGCTCGCGTTTGAGAAATGGTTCTAGAGCTTTTGCTGCTACGACAGCGCTGAGAAATTCGTTTTGTCCGGCGAAAGGATTTAGGACTTCGCCCGGTACAAAATTGAATACCAGCATTACCATCTCGAAGATAGCATCCGCTGGCAGTTCCGATCGATCCCTAATTTGTAGTTGTTTGTTAACCTCTTTTGCAACAGGAGTGATGTAGTAGCTGACGTTAAAGTTAATGCTGCGATCGACTTGCACGTAGACGGTATCGTGAAATAAAGCTGCCAAAACCTCGATCGCGTCTTCATCTCCCCCCACCTCAAAAATATGTTCGGGAGTGTGAAAAAACCGCCAGGGCCCCACCATCGGCTGAACAATCAGTTCGGCAATCCGAGCGAGTTCACTGGGTTCGACTTTTGCTTCCAGGCGATCGAGCGCCCAAATCAGCCTTTCTAAGCACTGTAAGTAGGCTTGTTTGCTATCCATCACAGTCTTTCCCCATAACATTGCTGTCAGTCGATTTTAGATTTTAGATTTTAGATTTTAGATTTTCTCGACAGATGAATCTGGAAGCTGGAACCTTAGTCTAAAATTTTTAGATCTCCACGACTGGAGTCCACGGCTTATATCCGTTTTTGGGGGGTCAGGTCAGCCACCCTGCTGTTAGTTTGATTTTGTCCTAGATGCGCCCCGGCAGTTTATATTTGAGATTTATGAGCTTTTTGTGGAATACTTTAGCTGCAATTGAGAAGCGAAACACTAACTTAAACTACACTTAATTTCCGGTAGCTGACCTCCCCTGTTTTCCTAATCTAATTAGCACAAAGTATGACAAGTAAATTACATAGATTACTAAACCTATCAGACCCAACAATCCCAAAAACTGAGGGGTTGCCGTAGGGTGAAACATTTGTTTGTAGAGCCAAGGTGGGTCTAACCAAATGCGGCAAAAAGGCTCGTCAATTACCTGAATTTGAGATTTAAAAGCACAGCTTAAGAAGGGAAGTTGAGCTAGAGCGCCCAAACCGCTGTAAACAGTAATCGCCCACCTCCAAGCTGTAAAAGCCAGTTTCAGGGGCGACTGCGGTCGATCTGCAATTTCTTCGTTTAAATCTTCCCAAAACCACAGACTAGCAGGAATTAAGGCCCTCCCAATCACCGACGATACAAAGCTCACAGGCAGCGCCGCCATCATCAGGTAAAGTGTAATTGCCAGCAAACTCGCCACCCGCCAATAAATAATCGACAAACGGACGATCGCATCAGCTTTTGCCACAACAGCCCAAATCAGCACTACCAGCGGGATCGAAATTGTTAATAACACAGACAACCGGTAATCCATCCAGACTAGCGGTTGAAACCAAGGCCCGGTGGCTGCCAATAAAAGACTCAACATCTTTGGGAAAATATACTCACTTATTTGTCACAAATTTTACTACAAAAATGCTAAAAAATCAGCAACCAGAACACGGTCTTGATGTTTTAGTTACTACTACCTTTTCTAAGGTGCTTGGCGCGCTTTAAAACGTACTTGATACACGATAGACGGCAATATACTGGGATTAAAACTGTTTATTCCTCGAATCTCGCCTTCCCATCCCCCGAACCAAGGGGGGACGCCAGAGTAAATTATTGTCTCCCTTGCTTCAGGGAGTGGAGAGAAGCTGGCCGATTTGAACCATTGGGATAGAAGCCAAATCTCGCCACTATTTCAAGGCTCAACCCCTCAAATAAAATTCTCCCGCGCCAAAAGTTAGATTTCGGCGCGGGAGGGCAGGGATAGAGCTAAATGGCTCGTTTATTCCTCGTAGATGCGGCACTCAGCAGCGTCAGGATTGTCGTCGCAAAATTTTTCAAAAGAATTCTTAGGTTTGACTTGCTTTTGGTGGGAAGCTTCTGCTTGCAGTTCTTCAACTGCGTCCCACGCCGCCGCGCATTCCCCGGAAGTGGCGCCCTTGAGGTCACAGACTGTACGAGCGCTTTCTAGTTCTTCTTCAATTTTTTCTTGGATGTTGCCTGCGGGTGTTGTTGTCATAAAGCTTGTTGGTATGAATGTGTAGGAGAATATGGTGGTCCCCGACCTATTTCTAGGTAATGTTAGCACGCCCCTGGGTTTAGTGAGCTGGTTCGGCTAACGGCACATCCTTAACCCAAATAAAGATGTTTAACCGTTAACGACAGAGCAAGGGACTAGCTAAGCAGCCACTTGGTGTCATCACTCAAAAAACGTAGACCTCTAAAGTCTTAGGCTAGTCAAGAGTGGTTTAAGTCTTAGGCTAGAAGCCCAGTGTCTTTAGACCTGGGTCGTTGACCTTATTAAGTAAGAAAGGTTTTCTTTTTGGATGTTAGTTTGGGTTTGATTTGCTGTTTCGGTCTGGCGACCCCAGCTAATAATAGCTTGAGATGCGCTGCTGTTGCAGCAGCCCAGATAGAAACCATCCATAACTGCGATCGCAGCAGCCGTCTCTACTTCCTGCTTTACTCTACCCCGTCGGCGGGGGAAGGGTCCACAGGCATCAATGTAGGTCGAGCTGACCTTACTTTTGATGAAAACATTACACGATGTTCGTGTGTCAAACTGTATTGAGCTTTATCTTTTAAGATTTAGCTGAATACGGCATTTAACACTAAACAGATTAGTCGGACACTCATGTTAACTTATGTTAACACAAGAACGGCAATCGAGGGGGAATCGATCGCCGAAGAATAGGGTCTCCCCAGTGGCCAGTTCCGGTTAGCGTAATGTATAGAGATAGTTTTATAGAGAAGTTTGCCTTATGTACACCCAAAACCAAATGCAATGGGTCAGCGCTTTATCAACCCGTCCCTCTTTGGAATCAGCGCTCAAAGAAGTTATAGAACAAGCCGATCGCGACCTAGAAGGCCCGGCTGATTTAGCGCTGATATTTATCTCGTCTGCCTTTGCCAGCGAGTATTCTCGGCTGATGCCTTTACTCCGAGAACTGCTGCCAGTGCCCGCGATCCTGGGCTGCGGCGGGGGAGGAGTCATCGGCACGAACCGGGGCGGCCTCACCGAAGAAGTCGAGGGATCTCCCGCAGTCAGCCTCAGTCTGGCGCGCTTGCCGGGAGTGAATGTCAGAACTTTTCACGTCGGTGCAGAAGAACTGCCGGACTTAGACAGCCCCCCGGATACTTGGGTGGAGATCTTGGGCGTGCCGGCCCAGGAAGAACCGCAGTTCATCATCTTCGCCGACCCCTTTTCGGCAAAAATTAACGATTTGCTACAAGGGCTAGATTATGCCTATCCGGGTGCGGCGAAGGTAGGGGGACTCGCCGGGGGGGACGGTGCGGGCAGGGGCGCGGCGCTGTTTTGCGACTATCAGCTTTACCGAGAAGGGACGGTTGGGGTAGCTTTGAGCGGCAATATAGTTTTGGAAACGATCGTCGCTCAAGGCTGCAGGCCGATCGGGCATCCTTATCGGGTGACGGAAGGAGATCGCAATATTTTGCTGAAACTCGAAGAACAAACCGACGATACTGGCAGCGGAGGCATCGAGCGATCGCCCTTAGAGGCCTTGCGAGAGTTAGTTCAAACTTTGAGCGAAGAAGACCGAGAATTAGCTCAGCACTCGTTATTTGTAGGCTTAGTCAGCGATGAATTCAAGCTGACATTAGAGCCGGGAGATTTTTTAATCCGCAATCTGTTGGGAGTAGATCCGAAAGTGGGGGCAATAGCGATCGGCGATCGAGTCCGTCCCGGACAGCGCATCCAATTTCACCTGCGGGACGCGCGCACCTCCGCAGAAGACCTAGAAATGCTGCTCGATCGCTATCAGCGGGCTGCCGAGTACAGCGGTACATCTAGCGCCGGCGCCTTAATGTTCTCTTGTCTGGGGCGCGGCGAAGGGCTTTACGGCCAGTCGAACTTTGACTCCCGACTGTTTGGCCGATACCTCAAAAACATCCCCCTGAGCGGCTTTTTCTGCAACGGCGAAATCGGCCCCGTCGGCGGCAGCACATTTTTGCACGGCTACACATCCGTATTCGGGATTTGCCGCCAAAATTCATAATTTGTGAACTGTTGACTGTTGACTGTTGACTGATGACTGATGACTGATGAGTGTTGACAATCTAAAATCTAAAATCTAAAATCTAAAATCTAAAATCGACTGATGACCAATAAATAAAAGCGGCAGTCGCCTGCCGCTTTTAGCTGTAACTAGATGTCTGGAAACCTTAGAAACTAAAGGTAGTACGGAGGAGTCCGACCCAGATATCCTCGTTGTTGTTGTTGTGTTCCGGATTCAGAATCACGTAAACGCCCGGTGTCACCGAAATAAAGTCATTGACTTGGAAGCGATAGAAACCCTCTAAGTGATAAGAGGTGTTGCGATTTCTGGCGACATCGCTGTCGGTAACTTTTGGCGGTACACCAAAGACGAAGCCTAGGACGTTGCCTTGTCGGGCAAAATCTCCCAGAGCCACAGTGATAGCACCATTCTGGATGGTAGCGTCATTGTTGCCACCCCGCAGTTGTTCAGCCTTCGTATAACCGTACCAACCGCCAATCTGAAAGCGACTGCTGGGTTTGAAGTTAACTTGCACGCCATAGTTATCTGATGCGGTAGGTGATTGATCGAAGGGCCGATTAGCCAACAAACTGCCGACGCCGCCCATGAGGTTAACATCGCCTGCCCGATTGTATTTCCGGGTGTAAGTCAAGCCCAAGTCAAACGGTCTGCTAAAAAAGCCGATCTGACCCAGAGCGCTGAAAGAACCGTCGAAAACGCCCCTGCCGTCTGCGGGGTTGGGAGCATCGCCGTCGCCTGCGAGATAGCCCGCGGTAGCTCGGAAGCTTCCCAAGTTGAAACTCACACTTGCGCCTGCTCCCTGCGGGCCGCGGAATACGGCCGGGTTGCGAACTCCAAATCTGGAAAGTGAACCGTTACTCGTAGAGTTACCAAAGGTAGAAGCCTGGTCTGCAATTTCATCGAGGTCAAGTCCTTTAGGACCGACAAAGACTGTAGCTTTACCCATCGGGAACCGATAGTACAACTCGTCTAGTGTGAAATTGCTGTTCTCAGCTCCATCAAACCCTAGGCGAGCCATGTTAGTACCCGTAGCTGTTGCTGCTGAGTAGTTCGCGACGTTGAGGGCTTGCAAGCGAGTTCTGAGCAAGTCTCGACCGGTGAAGCTGGTGTTAAAGTTCAAGCGCACCCGGTAGCCGAGGTTGGTAGACGTTTTGTCGTCGTCAAGACCAACACCATCTCCGAAGGTGTCGCTGACGGCAAAAATGGCTTCTCCAGCCAATTTGGTGGTGGTGGAGAACTGGTTGGCTTCGAGTTCAGCGGTGCGGGCTTCTAGGCCGTCTACTCGTCCGCGCAGGGTAGCAAGTTCGGCTGCAAATTCTTCTTGCAGGCGTTGCAGGATAGCTAAGTCGTCTCGGGTAACTAAGTTACCTGTTGACCCAATTAGCTGGGTTATCTGGTCTAAGCAAGCGTTGACGCCGGCTGCAAATTCGTAGCGAGTCAGGGCGCGGTTGCCGCGGTAGGTACCGTCGGGATAACCAACGATACAACTGTAGCGTTCGACTAGGGATTGCAGGGCTTGGAATGCCCAATCTGTCGGTCGCACGTCGGAGAGCTGAGTGACTGATGTCACCTGGGACATGGTTCCGGACGGTTGGGCCGGCAGCGCTTGGGGAGCGACAGGGACGATGGGACCGCCCATTCCGGCGGGTACTGTCTGAGCAATTTCTACCTTAGTAGCTGGGGTAGTAACTGGGGTAGTAGCTGGGGTGCTGGCGACTGCTGGCACTTCAATTTTCCCAGGGGCGTCTGTGTGGCTGCTTTGAACTGCCAAATCTGATGCTTGGGGCGACGGTTCGGCTGTGCCTGCTGCTGCTAGGGGTTCAGCCGCTGCTGCAGCGCTGCCAGGAGCGATTGGGGCTCCTAAGTCGATGTCGCTCCCTGTTGTTTGCAGTGTTGTTTGCACTGCTGCTTCGCTGGTTTCTGGTTTGATTGAGGCGAGTTTTTCAGCGTCTGCTTCTTTAACGACCGGGGTTTGGGCCGCTTCGACGCTGCTGTTTAAAGCCAGGTTTTCTGGGGCAGCAGGGGCTGCTGCAACTGGTTCTGCAACTATGTCTCCAACTATTTCTGCAATTTTTGACTCAGATGACTGAGCTGTAGCTAGCTGGTTGGCTTCAGCGGTTGCGGTCACTTCTGCGGCGATCGCAGCGGTACTCATGACTGATGATAGCCCCAGAATTGCCGGGGATACTAGCAGTAAATTCCAAAAAGTTCTGTTCATTTTCCTCACACCTTCACACTCTATTCAACTCGACGAGCAGCAATTCCCAACTGCTAATTTTTGTGGTTGCTTGCCTGTTGACAATAAATGCCAAAATAGAACATATCCATAACTGTTGATTCACAGTAGGCGTGTCTACTTATGC
Source organism: Microcoleus sp. Pol12A5 (assembly GCF_036701435.1). Taxonomy (NCBI): domain Bacteria; kingdom Bacillati; phylum Cyanobacteriota; class Cyanophyceae; order Oscillatoriales; family Microcoleaceae; genus Microcoleus; species Microcoleus sp. Pol12A5. Next base: position 62,900 of record NZ_JAUBQU010000022.1, on the reverse strand, counting down.
TTGAACTTAGGGGGCTGAGCCCTTATACCGCCCAGGCATCAATTCAGGTCAAGCCCACATTACATTACAGTTGATTATACCATCACGTGCTAATTTCATCTCTCGATCGCCCGACTTGCTTGAGTTGCTCTGCGGGCGATCGACTACTGGTTCTATGGGCTCGACCACAATCTGCCTCTAACTGACAACTGCCCAGAGTCCTCGGTTACGCCAGACTTAACAGACAGTTATTAGGTAGGATTGTGGCTGCTTGTCGCATCCCTTATACAGCTTTATATCCTATAATGTCAAGCTTTTTAACCTAAGTTTAAACCTCGCGACCCGGCAGGGGCTATTTTCCCGCCATGAGTGGGGAACTGAAACTTAAAGGCTGGTAGATAGACCCGATCTAAACCAAAGTTCAGGCTTGACCAATTTGGGTTTTTTGATGCCCGCTGCCGTCTGGACTTGCCAGGACGATTGCCTTTTTTGAGACTAACCGTCGGCGGGTTTAATTTCCCGCTATTTTAACACAACTTTTTTGTTGTTTGAGTACGACTGCAACTGGGTGGTGCTTGACCCGCTGTTGGCCCAGGGAAAGCTCACTTGCTTGAGAGACCAACTATGCCCAAGATTCCTAGCGGTTTTAACGATGTTTTTACCTACGGACGATCGCAGGAGTTTAGTGTTAAGCTGGCGAAAATGCAGAAGTCTAAAATAGAGCTGCTGTCAGAACAAAAAAACCAAACGCTGGGGGCGAGCAAGTTATACCATTTTCGATTAAAAAATGGGCAATAACTGATGACATAAACGTTTGGAGCTTGCCTGCAGTCGCATTATTTTGGGTAACTGGTATTAGTATAAAGAGTGAGGGTTTATGGAAGATTTTGGTATTATTATTGCCTGCTGCGACCAAGATTATCTGTTTGCTAAGGGTTGCTGTGCTAGCATCCGCTATTTCCTCGGAGATGTGCCGATTTGTCTGTTGATTGACGGTACGTTTTCTGTGAGTGCTTTGGAAAAGTCATATGGGGTGCGAGTTATCAACCGCACAACTGTTTCTGAAGAAGTTCTAAGAAAAAGAAGTTTTGGTTGGGGCAAAACTAAAATGATTGCTTTTTGGGAAAGTCCTTGGTCAAATTTTATGGTTTTGGATGCCGATACGATCGTCTGGGGCGATGTTCTCAAATTGGCTAACTTTCAAGACTTTGATTTTATTGTAGACAAGCCTTGTTACGATTACCCGGATGCTGATGTTTCGGAATTTTTCTTTGACATTCCAGGCGTTGAGAATCATTTCCCGAATTTTCGTTGGTCGGAATCGCGATCGAACTATTTCTGCACAGGGACTTTCTTTGCTAAACGCGGCGTTTTTAGCTTGGAAGAATACGTGGAAATTTTAGATTTTACGGCGGCAAATCCGGGGATATTTAAGTACGGAGAAATGGGGTTTTTGAACTTTATGATTTTCCGGGCTGCACAAGAAAATCGACTGCGGGTGCAGAATGTGGATATGCAGTTGTTGGTGCCGGATTTTGACCAGGATTTGCTGAGAAAGCGGTTTCCAGTGGAAGAAAGCGGGCCTGGGGGCGATCGCACTGAGGCAACTGTGATTCACTGGTGCGGGCCGAAGCCAACTTTATCGAGTGGGAAAGTTTACTCGGAACCGATGAATTTTTGTCGCCGCAAGTGTGAGGAGGATGTTTGGAACCGCAGGGGTTTGGCTGCCGAGATGTCGCTGCAAGTTGAGGATTTACAGCGATCGATCTACGTGTATAAGAATAAGTTTAAGAAGAAGTTTCGGCAGTTGACCGGTAAGTAGATTCAGAGTTGCGCGCGGGCGAGAAACCGGGAATCTTCCTCGATTTCTCGCCCCCCAATCCAGATTTTTTAATCGTCTTTTGTCAACAGGCTTTTTTTAAACGCAGATGTCAGCCGATGAGCCGGGATGCACGCGGATTTTGGCTTACCCATCAAGGGGTAAAGTTGGCCCGGCTGGGGGCAAAACTTGGCGGTGAACGCTTACTTTGTGGCTTTCCCGCTGAGTTTGCATTTCGACTGCGATAGCCTCAAACTCGACTTCCATGCAGCCGTAGGGAATCTCTAACTCGACACTTGCTCGAACATTTCCCAAGCCGTTAGCTTTAAATTCGGTTATCCAGCGCGGCCCGTCAAGAATCAGGTAGGTTTGTCGATCGTACACCCAAACTTTCACATAAATCCGGGGCATTAATTCCGGCAGTTGCACTTGCACTTTTACAGCCTGGCCGGCGATAATTTCGGCGCGCGGCAATTCCAAAATCGGCATCGGTACTAACTCATCTTCTGGCAAAACGTAGGGAGTCGGGGGAGTGTCTTCTGCAGCAACAGTTCTGGTTTGTTGAGCAACTTGTTTCGGTTGCGGCGGTTCGTCAAAAACGACAAATTCTCTGGCTTCCGGGCTAGTGGATTTGGGGTCGGAAATTGTTTGGCTGGTTTCGGGTTGCTGCTGGGTTGCGCTGCTTTCTTCCACAACGGCAATAGCGTCGCTGCTATTTGCGGCGGCTGTTGGAGTTGGTGACAGGGTGGTTGCTTTGAGCCAGTCGGGGGATTCGCCGTTGCTGGCTAAGGAACTCAGTCGCGACCAAAATCGCCTTTCGACGTTTAAGGTTTGAAATGCCTGTTTTGTGGGTGCTGGCTGGGTTTCTGGGGCTTTTTTTTCTAATTCGACGTTGTTTTCTGGTTTTTGGTCGATCGCTCCGGTTTCCGCTGTTTGAGGGGGAGTTGGGATGTCTGAGGGTTTGGTTTGTGGGTCGCTCGATTCTGCGACCGTTCGAGGCGAATTGGAGATTTCCGACAGCAATTGCGATCGGCTGCTGTCGGGCAGTTTGTTACCAAATGCGGGCAGTTCTAGACCGCCTGCACTTGGAGTGTGACGCGAAGCCAGTAGGGGGGGTAAGGCTTCAGTAGTTGGGGCTTCGGCGGGGGAGGGAGGGTCTAAGGATTTTTCTACTAGCTTGAGAAAGGATATATTTTTGGCGCTTCCAGAAGGTTTTGAGGCTGTTGGGGAAGGTTCAGCTTGATGCTTTTCTTCGATGAAATTGTCTTTAATTTCCTGTAGAAGGTGCTCTAAACGAGCTGTAATTGTGAATAGTTTGGTGGCTAGGGTGACGCCGCCGCTGCTAAGAATTGCTTCTCCTAAAATGAGGCGACTTTTGCATTCGGTTGGGATGTAGGTGACGCAGGCAAAGATGCAGGGGGGAACTTGTTCTGGCATCGGCTGCTGGATTTCTGCGAGAATTTTTGAGGTTTGGGGGTCGCGGAGGTAAATTTGCAGTTGTGCTGAACCGATAAGTTGTTTGAGTTCTAGCGTTTCGGATTCGGGGATGAGACTTGCTGTTTTTCTGCTTTGTTGGGGGGGTTGGGGAATGTCGATTTTGCCGGAAATGATTAAGGGGCGACCGAGTTGGGTGACGAAGGTTTCTCGATCGAGGACGAGTTCGAGTTTGACGCCCGGTTTGGGTTTGGGGGTTTGGGGAATTGGGAATTGGTAAATTTTGGTTTGCTGCGGTGCTGAATCGGCTGCTGCGATTTGGGTTGGTGCGGCGCGATCGATCGGTGCTGCAATTTGTGGGGCTGCGCGATCGACCGATGCTGGAATTTGTGGGGCTGTGCGATCGACCGGTGCTGCGATTTGTGGGGCTGCGGGGGAAGCTGCGGGTTCGGTTTGGTCGATCGGCGGTAGGGGTTCGGAGGTTTCAGATTCTGCGGGCAATACTTCCAACTGAACGCCGTACTGCCAAGGTTTTAATGGTGTTGCTTTGGGATCTGGCAAGCAGGAGAGTTCCCACAGTCCGGGTTTGAGCCTGGTGTAGGGAATGATCACGACTAATCCTTCGGGGTTGGTGCGGGCCGATCGGCTTTGGACTTTCCGCTGCGCCCCTGAGTCGAAGGAGGTATGGGTAACGCGAATTTCGATGTCGGTGTTGGGGTGCTGAATGCGAGCCACAACACGGTATTTACCTTCTAGAATTTCCACGTCGGAGGTTTCTAAGGGCAACCAGGCGCGATCGCCTTCTTTTTGTAGCAAAAATTCTAATTTTTTCATTTTAGTTTCCCCTTGAAGGCTCCCGCTTGATTCGTCACAGCTTGGCAGCGGGCTGTTGAGCGACAGCTACAGGCATTGAATTACTTTATGTTTTATAGCCTATCATCACTCTCGGTCAAGAGGCCCACTTACCAAGGACTGCCGATAATGCTGAAAGCTGCCCAGTAGTAAGGATGGGATAAATCTTTGCTGTCGAGTTTCGAGATGGACGGGGGCAAGGGAGTTTCGCCCCGGGAACTTCGCAGTTGACCGCGTTCGATCGTCACTTTGCCTTCGATCGCACCAATTTGTGCTTGCCTGAGAGCTTCAGCTTTAATGATTGGAGGGTCTTGTGGCCTGCTGATTTTTAACTGCTGGTAAAACTCTGTCATCAGGGCGAGAGTCCCCGCATCGCTGACGTACCACAGGCTGGCGAGGGCTGATTTTGCTCCCGATTGCAGTGCTAAACCGGCAAATCCGAGTTCTGCTTCTTTGTCTCCCAAGGCGGTTCTACAGGCGCTTAATACTAACAGTTCAAGAGGGGGATTGTTCCATTTTAACTCTCTCATTTGATCTAGTCTAAGTTGCGTGTCCCAAAATTGAATGTAGGAGTTATTTGGGGTTCCGGGGCGGAATTCGGCGTGGGTGGCAAGGTGGATGATTCCGTATTTTTGTTGCAGTCGCTGGGATTGCAAGTTTACTATGGTGAAATCTTCGTTGAGAAAGGATTGACCGGGCCACTGTCGGGCGATCGCGCCCAATTCTAACGGCACTGCTGGCAGCGGTTCTTTGTTCGCCGTTTCTGCGAAATCTGATGCGCCCATTGCTAGAACTTGCACGTTTCTGAGGTCGGTGTAATTGCTGTCTGTTAGTTTGAATGCGGGGATGCGGGCCAGGCTGTATTTTTGGATCAGAAATTGCTGTCCGTCGTGCATTGCTGCTAGGGGTACGGTTCGCAAACCTTCGCCGACGCAGAACAGCAAGGTTTCAATTTTTGCTGTTTGCAAATCTGTTTCTAGGGGTGCAACTATCCATTTGTAGAGTTGTTGGGCTGGTTCTAGATAGGTGGTGGTATTGAGTTTTACGGGGTTGGTGATTTCGCTGCTGAATTCTTTGACTACTGAGAGCAGTTTTTCTTGTTTGGCTTCCGGGACGCTGCGGTGAATAGGCGGGCGATCGGGCAATATTAAGATTAATTCTAGTTGGTCGGTGCGGGGGATAGCGTAAATTAAAGCAGGATTTTTCTTTGTTTGAACTGCTAGGCGAGAGAGAGTTTTTGATATTGCTTCGGCGGTTTTTGTACGGGTTCCAAAGTCTTGTTCAAAGTATGTTTGATAGTCTTCTTCCCAGCTTTCTTCGATTCTGGTTACGGCTTCGGTGAGGTTGCCCCGATCGAGTAAATTTCTCATTTCTTGCCCGTTAAGCCCGCCCTGACCTGTGTTTTGGGCAATTGTAGCGAGGTTCGCGGTACTCCAGAAGAAAAATATTGCTGTCAAACAGTAAAAAATAGCTTTTTTAATTTTTTTCTGAGTCGTGTGTTTTTGGCGTTGCTGCTGGGATTGGTAGTGCATGATTTTGGGGCGGTTAAGGGCGCCGTTGGCGGCAGCAGTTGGCAAAAGTTGGGATGTGGGTGGGAATTTTGACTGTGCTGGCGATCGCCGCACGATTATAGCATTCAAGACGAACCGCAAATATCTACCGTAGGGTGTGGACACCAGCACTAACTGAGTCCCCGCACCAAGAAATTCGCGATTTATGTAAAAGTTTGTAAATTATGCAGGGGTTTTGCATAAACAAGACTTACACAAAAACCCGGTTTCTTCAAATAAGTCCTGTTTTTTACCTAGCAGCCAGGTGCATTTAACTGAGATGTTACACCATTCTCAATAATTCTTTTACGAACAGACTTTCCGGCCTGTTCCACAAAAAATTGATCACTTGTGGAATGGGCCCCAGAGCCCGTTCTTAAGAATGGTGAAAGATGTGAGTTTAACCGACATTACCTCTACGGGCGTCTTTGACTTTTTGCGGCACATCCGCACTTCTCAAGTTGAATCGGGTTTGCTCTTGGTGTTGAATGAGGAATATCATGAACCGAGCGACCTTATATTGAGTGATTTCAGTAGATATATTCTCTGCATTTACTTGTTTTAAAATAGTTAAGTCTTTTCACGCCAACTTACTTAAACATCGACTGATTAATTGTTTACTCTCGGAGATATTTCCCGTTATTTCGTACAATTAGTCGAGACTGCCTTTTGCCTAAGATTTAGTCGGAAAATCTCCTAGTTTTTTAGCATCATTCGCGGCGGTTGCCAAGAGTTGAGCAACATAAATAAAAACACTTAATTATTTAGAGGATTTTACGCTCTGGGGTCGATCGCTTTTTCCTTTTTGATTATTGGTTCTCTGCTAGATAAATAAAGTCTGCCTCCTTCCACTATACATTGTGTGCGATCGCACTTGACCGAAAGCATCCAGGATACAAACCCCCGGATTCATCCGTCCATAAATAAAAACCTGTATCCGATGAAACTTGCCCCCCGAATTTATCCGTGAAGTCAAGACTTCAATTCTTTAATCTAAAATCTAAAATCTCAAATCTCAAATCGATTGACACGGTGCGATCGCGATCGGACTGAGGAATGTGTCTTAGTATTTCTTCACACATCCTGCTTTCAGTCTATGATATATGCCTTATGGCGTATTTGTGTTTAAAGCCCGTTACCGCGTACCGCTGATGAGTCAATCAACCAATTCACCGCTATCCCAACCAGTTTCTCGACGCACCGCCCTCAAATTCCTCGGAGTTGGTGCCGCTGGCGGGCTGCTGGGCTACTCTCGATTTTCCAAGCCAGAGCCCACCATTTTTGTGCAAGATTCTCTTGACTTGCCGCGAATGCTGAATAAGCGCAAAACCGTTGCAGTTGTGGGGGCAGGCTTGGCCGGGCTCGCCTGTGCTTACGAACTCTCCCAGCGAGGTTTCGCCGTAACATTGCTCGAAAAATCGCCCCAACTCGGTGGCAAAATTGCTAGTTGGCCTATTCAAGTCGGGAACGAAACTTTTATGATGGAACACGGTTTCCACGGTTTTTTTCCGCAATACTACAACCTCAAAAGTGTGGTTGAAGAACTAGAAATTACTGATAACTTTGTATCTTTAGAATCCTACGCCGTTCTGTTTCGAGACGGCAAATACAAACCCGAAATTTTTCGTCCCAACCATTCAGCTTTTCCCTGGAATATAGTTGACTTGGGGATATCTTCTCCCAATCGGCTTAAGTGGGGAATCAATCTGACAAAACCCGCTCACTGGCAAGTATTTCGGGAAATCGGCGGTTTTCAGACTCAAAAAAGTTTTGAGAGACTAGACAATATATCCGTTGCCGACTGGGTAAAAGGTGAATTCCCGCGCGGACTTTATGACTTGTATTTTCTGCCTTTTGCAAAATCCAGCCTCAACGCTCCCGACGAATTGAGCGCAGGAGAATTAATGCAATTTTTCCACTTTTACTTTTTCGGAAATCCAGAGGGTTTGGCTTTCAACGGCACGCGGCAAGATATGGGCACGAGTTTGGTGCAGCCTATTGCCAGAGCCATTGAAAGCAAAGGCGGCAAAGTATTGACAGATGTCGCAGTCAGTCAGATTCGCTGGGAAAAGGGTCAGATTGATTCTTTGACTTACCAATCGGGAGACGTGCAAAGTAAAATACCTTTTTGGGTAAAGCGAAATGCACTGTTAACTGACAGCAACTCTACCGAATATTTCGGCGCTGGGGACAGCGTATTTGCCGCCGCGCCGTCGGGAAAAGAGGCAATTTCTCTGAGCTGCACTCACCAAGGTTGCACTGTTCAGAAACAGAATGACGGTCAATTTCACTGTCCTTGTCACGGGGCTGTTTTTGATGCCGAAGGACGAGTTGTCAGCGGGCCTGCTCAGCGGGATTTGCCTCGATTTAAGGTAGTCGATGAAAAAGCAGATGAAATACAGTTAGCAGCAGCGGTTAACCAATCGCAGCCTCCAAATTTGGGAGAAACAGTGAAGGCTGATTACTATGTTTTTGCGGCTGATGTTCCGGGGATGCAGCATTTGTTTAGTTTGGCTAGCGGTGAAGTGAATCCGCAAGTGTACAGCCGGATCGAGAGCTTGAAAATAGCCGATCCGTTTGCGGTGGGCCGTTTTTGGTTCGATCGCGAATTTCCCTGGGAACACAGCAATTTCAGTTCGCTTTCCGGCTACAAACTGACTGACAGCATTACGCTTTACCACCGAATTCAGGATCAGTTCATCGAGTGGAATCAGAAAACTGGCGGTAGTGTAGTGGAACTGCACGCTTATTGTTACAAGGAGAAGGAGTTTCCGAACCAAGAAGTTTTACTGGCTACTTTTGAGCAAGAATTGTACGAAATTGTACCGGAATTAAAAGAGGCAAATATGCTGCACCGGGAATTGGTAAATCAAAAGAATTTCTCTGGATACCCGCCCGGTAGCTATGCAGAACGACCAGAAACTTGCTGCGCTGTTCCCAATCTTTTGTTTGCGGGAGATTGGGTAAAAATGCCGTTTCCTTGCGGTTTAATGGAAAGGGCAGTGAGCAGCGGTTTGTTGGCAGCTAATGCTATTTTATATCAGGAGGGTTTGCAGAGGCGATCGCTCTTGACGGTGAATCCCGAAGGCGTGTTAAAAATCTAAGGTTTGCAGCGGGGGCGGGTTTGATAAATCGTCAATTATCGGCTGCTCTTCTCGGTGAAAACCGCCCCCAACCATACGATTTTAGATTTTAGATTTTACGCAATGAGAATGAGTGATTTAATAAGGGCTTGGAGGTTTCCTACAGCTATATTCTTTTGTTAAAATGAGTTATGGTTTGTGGGTCTGGTTTACCTGAAGAGAAAAGGCAGAGCTTGCGAACAAAAAAATATCTGCGTTGAGGGGGGTGGATATACGGTTAAAATATTATTGAATGAGTATAAAGCAATAATAGATGCTGAAGAGTAACTGCAAAATTCGCAATAAATCTGTAATGTTTGATGCTTTTGCAACAGAATACGATTTCGTCGCCACCTTGCAAAGCCAGAACGATTTCTTTACTAAAAATCTATCGACAAGCAAAGGTGCAGTATTAGATATTGGCTGCGGTTCGGGAATTCTTGCTTTTGAATTAGCCCAGCATTACGATAATGTAGTGGCCGTCGATTTATCAGCAAAAATGCTGGACATCGCCCGTCAAAAACGCTCAGCACCCAATATCGAATACATCCAAATGGATGCCAGTCAATTAGCACTCGATCGCAAATTTGATTTAATAGTTAGTGCTACTACTTTTCACCACTTGCCAAACCTCCCTGCCTCCCTCGCTGCCATTAAAAAATTGTTAAATCCGCACGGAAAAATCGTTTTTTTAGATAATATATCGGAAGTCGAAACACCTGCGACACTAGGCTACATATTAGGTGCGGCGAGAGATTTTAGACCCGACTGTTCCACCTACGGATTTCGCAATGCTTTAAGATTATTAAGATTTAGACTGTCGCCAAGTTGGTTGAAACATTTAGCTAGCGACAGGTACTTGTCAGAACGGAGATTTAGAAAAATTTACGGTCGTTGCTTTCCGGGCTGTTATTTTGTAAAATTGGGTTGTTTTATGGGCGTAATTTGGGAACATTTGTAATGCAAAACAACGCGATAAAATCGGTATCTGCAAGGGGAGAAAAAACTCACATCCGCGAGTTGGGCATTAATCTCGACCGGTGGTATGCAATCGCGCGCAGCACCGAGGTGCACACACAGCCTGTCGCTGCGAAAATCTGGAATCGGGCGATCGTACTTTTCCGCGACAGTGCAGGTAAAATCAACGCTTTAGAAGATAGATGTCCGCACCGACAAGTTAAACTCAGCCACGGCAAAGTTAAAGGCGATTTGATCGAATGTGCTTACCACGGATGGCGGTTAAATGCAAGGGGAGAATGCGCCGAAGTCGATTATTTAGCAGAAAATCAAAAGCTACCTAACTGCCAAATTTGCTCTTACCCAATCCAGGAAAAAAACGGTTTTATCTGGCTGTTTCCCGGCGACGAAACCCAAGCAAAAAAAATAGACTTATTGGAGTTGCCAGAGTGGGAACATCTAAATTATATTGCCACAGTTTCAATCATTGACTGTCAGGCACACTATTCATTTTTAATTGAAAACTTGATGGATATGTACCACGGACACTTGCACAATGATTGGCAAGCTTGGGCAAATCCAGTGTTAGATAATTTAGAAGAAAACGAACATCAAGTAACTGCTCGCTATCAGGCACAAAGTTATTACAAAATAGATAAAATCTGGTCCATTTCTCAGTTGTTTTTTAAATCTCTGCGCCGACTGCACCCGGAACCGCTAGAGGTGAGTTATGTTTACCCGCACTGGGTTTCAACTTTGGGGAGCGACTTTAAGATTTACTGCTTGGTTTGTCCGGTGAGCGAGACAGCAACTCGGGCTTATTTAATTCACTTTACCTCATTAAATGCGTTTTGGCGGCTGCACAAATTGCCTGTATGGTTTCGCAAGTTTATCAAAGATAGCTGTTTCGGTGCTGCTCAAAAATTATTAGATGGTTTGGTGCGGCAGGATGTGTTAATGATTGAAGAAGAACAGCAGGCTTTTTTGCAGAATTCAGAAAGAAAGAATTATGAATTAAATCGGGCTTTAACCAGCGTGCAAAAGTTGATGAGAAGTCAGGCGGAAAATGGATAATTCAGGATCAGATTGAAACCTGCACAGGCTAATATGTATATTTCACAAAAATCAGGGAAGTAGAACCGAGGGGAATTCGGCTAGTCCTGAAAGCAGAAATTGTATTTGTTGGATGCGCTAGGATTTAGACTAAAAGTTAGTTTAAAAGAAGATGAATTGGCGATCGGATAATAAAAGCAATCGCAATTCATCTACGTTAATCTGCCCCTATCTGCGCTCAAAAAATCTAAATTCCCCAGCACAAACCTTACTTTTTAGGCCGCTGCTGCTGGTAAACGCTGATAACTTTATCGGCATAAGTAGCAGTTGCCCCACTTTTACAAGCTGCGGAATTCCCTGTCATCCACCAGCAAGCGGCGCGGCGTACAGCGGTTAATTCATTGTTGCTGCTAGCTTTGTATTCGTCGCGCAGCAAATCGCCCACGATACAGGTAACAATTGATTTGGCTTTTGTGGCGTCAGCCTCAAATTGTTGCGGTGTTAAATCTTGTTTGGTACAGAATTTTGCCCAGCGGGAAATATTGTTCGGTAAAACTTGCCACTGACTGTACATTCCGTCATTTGCTGCTTGTGGCGGGGCGGCTTGTCGCAGCGCTTCTACGAGGGCGGAAACTTGCGCGTCGGTGACTGCTTGCGCTGTGGCTGGAAGTGATTGCAATCCGAGGCTAATTATCAGGCTGCCGAATAGTAGATTGGTTTTTGCGATCGATTTAAAATTCATTCACAATCCCCTGTTTGATTTAAACTTTTGTTTCCTCAAACAAGGTTTACTATTTTGTGGCTAGAATACCTCTGTCTTAAGTATGATTTGCTTGTTGAATGGACTGTCGATCGCACTTACGATAGAAATTGTTAATCTGTACGATAAAATCATAGAAGTACAACCCAGGGAAATTCGACGTTACGCTACAGCAGAGGGTAGAGTACCATTCGGCGAGTGGCTTGATTCGCTCCGCGATCGGAATGTTAGAGTTAGAATCAAATCTAGGCTTGACCGAAGTTGAGCAAGGTAATCTCGGAGATTTCAAGTCAGTGGGACAAGGAGTTTTTGAACTCAGAATTAATTATGGCCCGGGCTACCGCCTCTACTTCGGACAAGTCGGCTTGACAATTGTGGTAATCCTCATAGCTGGGGATAAAAGCACCCAAGAACAGGACATTCGAGAAGCTATAGAATACTGGACAGATTATGAAAAACGTGAAAATGCCTACGAGTGACAGCTATCGCGAGTACCTAATTGAATCTCTCAGAGAGGCTGAAGAAGCTGCTGGTTTTATCGGGGCTATCTTGGAAGAAAAAGACCCTGAACCCGCACTTTTGAGAAATGCCATCAGAAAGGTAATTGAGGCTCGAATCAGGATGAATGCTCTTTCTGATTCAGCAAAAGAACATCACGAAAAACTCGATAAAATGCTGACTGAAAGCGGCGGTTCGGAAATTTACAGTTTGGTAGAATTGCTCGAAGCGTTAGGATTTAAACTAGAAATTGCTGTTGCAGATATTGATTTACCCCCTGACTCGAAATCAACGGATTTTGGGGAATCACAATTCTCGCCCGAACCAGTAGTAATTAATCCCAGTTAATGAGTAAATCGCGCCCTCACCCTTCCCTCACAAAATCAAACAATCTGTGAGCCATTTCTAGCTTGCTGCAAGATGCTATTCCTACTTGCTTGCCGGCGGCATTAATTAATATTGCTTGATTGGTATTGCTGCCGAAACCTGCACCTATTCGATCGATCGGGTTTGCGGCAATTACATCCAGTTTCTTCTCCCGCAATTTCTCCACAGCCGGCTTGACAATATCCCCAGTTTGTGCGGCAAAGCCGATTAATTTTTGGTGCGGCTGTTTCAAATTTCCCAACTCTGCCACAATATCCGCTACCGGTGCCAAAGGCAAACAATTCGGGAGCGATCGCTTCGGCAATTTCTCACTACTGTACTCAGCCGGCTTCACATCCGCTACCGCCGCCGCCATCACCGTCACATCCGCCTCGTGAAAGCATTGCAGCATCGCCTGCCGCATTTCTTCTGCACTCGCAACTGCGATCGCCTGCACACCTGAGAGCGGCAATTCGCCAGTTATACTGTGTACCAGCGTCACTGTCGCGCCGCGGTGCCTTGCAGCTTGCGCCAAAGCTATACCCATTTTGCCAGTGGAAGGATTGCCGATAAACCTCACCGGATCGAGGTGTTCCCGCGTTCCTCCCGCACTGATTAACACCCGAATGCCCGCTAAATCTCGATCGCCCTTCGCATACAACAGCGATTCAATATGAGGCAAAATCTCATAAGGTTCTGCCATGCGGCCGACACCGGCGCGATCGCACGCCAGCATTCCCGCCCCCGGATTCGCAGCATGATAGCGCCGATAACTCAACACTTCCCGCCAATTCCGCTGCACCGCCGGCTGTTCCCACATATCCGTATTCATCGCCGGTGCCAGCAAAATAGGGCAAGTAGAAGCTAAGACAGTATTAGTTAACAAATTATCAGCAAAACCCCCCGCCAACTTAGCCAAAGTATTAGCTGTCAGGGGAGCAATCACAAAAACTTCCGCCCATTCTCCCAATTGAATATGCAGGGGGCGGCCGTGACTTGGTTGCCAAAAATCTTTGTCCGTAAAAGCAGGATGGCGGCACAGAGTAGCAAAAGTCAAAGGCGTTACAAACTCCCCTGCCGCATTAGTAAGAATAACTTTAACTTCCGCTCCCGCTTTGGCTAAAGTGGAAACTACTTCGCAAACTTTGTAAGCCGCAATCCCGCCACTAACGCCGATTAAAATTCGTCTGCCTTTCATGTCATACCATTTTAGATTTTAGATTTTAGATTTTAAATGGGGAATGACTGATTAATACCAGGGTTGAGAGCTGGCCTACATTCACATTCTTTTTTGAAACGGGTGTCATTTTTTCATAAAAAAGAATCAAGAAAGAAATTAAGATAAAAACAGACTAAAATCCCTCACTCATCTGTTTAATCTGCAACAAAATATGCTGCTAACTTCTTTCTCAATTCCGTCGAAATTTTTGAGCTAGATTTTTAAGTCTATGCTTCGTCGTAGGCTTCCATATCCAGAAGGTGGAGATAAGGTTCAACCAGCTCCGGCCGCTGAAAAGCAAGCGATCGCAACAAATGCCAATCATTCAATCCCTCAAAAGGATCTGTATAATCGTCAACTTCCAAACGGACAGCCAATTCTGCCACGTCCTGAGAAGTAAGTACAGCAATATCGCGCGATGCTTTGGTTAAAGTTTTCATTTTTTTCCCCTGCCCGAGACTTCCGCCATACTATATACTAAACCTTTAATCAGATTTCGACACAGTTTCTACAACAAAACTTCGCATTACATCTATAACTTCCGGCAGAATCTCGTGTCCCATGTTAAATTCTTGATACTGCACCGCAGCTCCCCAAGCCGTCAAACTCTCGCGCGATCGCACAGCAGCACTAACGGGAACAATAGTATCTTGAGTACCGTGCACGATTAAAACAGGTGGCAAAGCACTCCCAGCAACTGGCGAAATCGGGTGTAAATAACCGCTCAGACAAATTAAACCGGCTACGGGCAAAGTCAATCCTACATCTAGAGTCATCGCTCCGCCTTGAGAAAAGCCACCTAAAATCGTGCGAGACAAAGGCACGCCCGTGCTGCTTTCCAAAGACAGCAAAAATTCCCTCAGCAATTGCCGGCTTTCTACCAATCCCTGAGCGTCTTTGCTTTGAAGGTTATACCACGCTTTGCCACTGCTTACTTGCGGATGGGGAAAGGGGGCATCGGGAAACACAAACTGATAATCCGGCAAATTGAAAGCCGGTGCTAAGGGAGTCAAATCCCGAGCATTAGCACCCCATCCATGCAAAGCGACAATTAAAGCGACAGGTTTGCGATCGGTTGTGGGCGGAATGCTAATAGATTGTAAAGACATCGTAGTTAATAATTGGTAATCTGGCCTTGCTACAATTATAAATTGTCACGACGGGTAAAACCCCAGATATTTGTTTTCGGCAATATTCCGCTGAAAATTAGCACGCGCTTGCCAATAACTATAACTGTTGACTGTTGACTGTTGACTGTTAACTGTTGAAAGGAGAGTGCGAAATCCGAAACCTTCCCAATTCTAGTGCGGATACTTCACCTTTTCTAAACAGGAATTAGGGAGCATCTCATATTTGTAAAAACACTTCTTCTGGCTCCTTCCGTCTTGCTATTTCCTATTTCCTCCTGCCTCGAAACTCTAATTTCTAGCTTGGCTGCAAAAGTGATATCGTTTCCGGTTGCATCGGAATAATAAAATCGAGTCAACAGTTAACACTCAACCATTGAGTTTTTCCACCCCTCCTTCTACAGTCAACAGTCAACAGTCAACAATCACGGACGGTGAAACCGGAATTGATATGAGATGCTCTCAGTAAGACTCAGCTAGAAGCGAGATTTCTCCCGCTAATTCCAAGTGGCACCTACCGCAGGCGAAACCTTAGAAACAGATTGCTTAGACTGTTGTCGCACAGGCACCTCAATCCAAAATTCAGTTCCCTCTCCCGGAGCCGATAGACACCTGAGCGAACCTTGATGTTTGTCCACTATTTGATAGCCGATCGACAATCCCAAGCCAGTACCTTTGCCTACAGGTTTGGTAGTAAAAAACGGATCGAACAAACATTTTTTTACATTGTCCGTCATGCCCGCTCCATTGTCAGCAATTCGCACGCATACACAATTAGAACTTAAAAGTTCAGTACGAATCCGAATCCTAGGTAAAAAAGCCGCATCATAGGAATTTTTACCATTTGGTAAAATGTGACTCCTTTCTTCATGTAAAACATCAATGGCATTGCTCAAAATATTCATAAATACCTGATTCAATTGTCCCGGCCAGCACTCCACTAAGGGCAAATTTCCGTATTCTGTGATGACTTGAATGCCCGGAAAACCAGGTTGGGGTTTCAGCCGACTATCCAAAATCATCAAGGTGCTGTCAATGCCTTGGTGAATGTCAACAGACTTCATTTCAGCTTCATCCAAGCGCGAAAAATTCCGCAGAGAAAGGACGATTTGGCGGATGCGTTCAGCTCCCATATTCATAGATTTTAGGATTTTAGGCAAGTCTTCACTGATAAACTCCAAATCGATCTCTTTTAGTTTGGCTTGCACTTCTGGTGTTGGGTTTGGATATTGCTGCTGGTATATTTCCACAAGTTCCAGCAAGCTTCGAGTATATTCGCCTGTATGGATCAGGTTGCCAGAGATGAAGTTGACAGGATTGTTAATTTCGTGGGCAACTCCAGCCACCAATTGCCCCAAGCTGGACATTTTTTCAGTTTGGATGAGTTGAAATTGAGTTTCCTGCAAATTTTTTAGTGCCGTTTCTAGTTCAGCGGTGCGCTGTTTTAGTTGAATTGTGCGATCGTACACTTGCTGTTCTACTTTTGCAGTACGTTCTAGAGACATCAACAGGTAAATCGTCAAGCTGCCAGTCATCAATAGCCCGATCGCGCCAATTGCCAGGGAACCCTGATGCGTCCTCAGACTGTTGTACCCCTTTCCGGGCAAAACTAGCAGCCTCCACTGGCGGTCTGCTACGTTAAATAAGCGAGTGCAAGCACTAGGATTTTGACAGATTTTTCCCCGCAAATTAGCTAACTCTGGCTTTTCGTATTTTGGGTTATCTATCAACTGCTTAGATTGTGAGTCGTAGCGCACCAGAAAGCGTTCTTTCTCTATAGCAGAGTTGTCATAGAGGTAAAAATTAATGTTGTCTAAATTTAGCGATTCTAAAGAAGAATCGACCATACTGGTGATCTGAAACAGACCCGCAATAACTCCCCTTATGTTTTGGCTGCCCTTGACCGAGTTATCGGGAGAATTTGTGGTCTGGGGTACTGGTAGAAATACTTGCAATCCCGGTTGATTGTTGCTGACTAATCTAATCCGCGCGGAAGCAGCTATTTTCCCGGTATTCACCGATTTCTCTAAAGCGGCTTTGCGATCTGGGCTGGAGGCAACATCAAAACCGATCACTTTGTTATCTTCTTCTAGTGCTTCTCTGTAAATAATTGGAAAGTATTCCGATCGCACTTTTACTTTAACCGGCTTTTTGTTAGGAGTTCGCTCGTAAATTTGAAATGCCGGAAAACCTTGGGCTCTAATTGTCCGTTCGTAAGCGGCTTTTTGAGCAGCCGGCACGCGCCGAATCCAGTTAACAGAATGTATAGCAGTATTTCGGGCAAGTGCAGGTTGAGCGAATTGCTTAAAATCTTCTCTGGTAACTTCAGTAGATGCCCTGTAGAATCCTTCAAGTGAGTACAGAACTTCTAAATTTTTATTGATGCTTTGCTGCAATGTCACATTCAGGCGATCGGCTTGCTGATGAAATTCCGCTTGCATTCGTTGGTTTTCCGAATGCCACACGACGGCTGCGGCTGCCAATGACAAACTCGTACCGGTGCAAATAGTCAAGGCTGCTGGAATGTAACGACGATGCGACAGTAAACTTTCGGTCAGCGAATTAAACCAATTGCTCGAAAAATTCATATTTCCACACCTTCTGCTACCGAAGTGCAATTTTTTAAAGACTTGTAAAATTCCTTGATAGCACGAAGGACAGCGCAGAAACGAGATTGTCTAAAAACTTATGATCGCAGGAATAGAATTTCGCCTGAGAAACCCACTTTCTACAAAAATTTTGGTGTGGTAACGAGAAACTGGGGAAGAAACCGGCTATTTATGAATAGTGCATCCACGACTGAGGAATGGAAACCAATTGTAACTAAGTGTAACGAAGCCAGTTCCCATCTGGGTGATCCCAAGTTCCTGCCCCGGAAGAACCTGGGAACGACAAAAAACCTTAATCTGGTGGGGCGGGTATTGAGTACCCGCCCCACAAAGCCAACTTAAATTTGGAACAGCTTACAAAACAGTCCCTATTTCCTTCAAATAAACCCGTGTAAACGGTTCATCATCCCCCAGAGTATACTGTTCGATCAATCCCTGGCGGCGAATAGAAATACTACTTCCTTCCCTCACCACCACAGTATCGTCATCAGTGCTTTCTCTGACCAACATCATCTCAGTTTCTCCCGGATTGTCCAGCACCACCATATTGCTGCCCCGATAAAACATTCCCTCAGCTTCCAAAATATCTTCTGGATATTCAGCAATTAACAAATCGAGCTTGGGATTCCGCAGCAAACTTTGCAAGTTCAGATGGTAATTCTTATTCAAAACTTTTTGAGAACGGTTAACAAAAAGTCCACCGCGACAAACAGCACCGATTGTCCAATCGGGATGCTGCAACAGAATATGGTCGATAGTTTCTTGTAGGTCGTGGATCGAGATTCTGTTGAAAGTAATAATCGGGATTCGGGCAGATTTTCCGGAGTCAAAGAAAGTTTCGATAATATGGGAAGGCACATCAACCCCTTCGCCGACAGCGGGGTTTAGGTGCATAAAAATTCCCGGCGCGGCATTGATCTCGATAATCCCAAAATTGCCGGTTTTCCAAGATTGGGCGAGAGTTTCTGTTATCACATCAATCCCCAAACAAGTTAACCGAAAATGTAGGGCGATATCTTGAGCCAAAACAATGTTATCCGGGTGAATAGTGCGGGTAGCGTCGATGCTGACGCCGCCTGCGGAAAGATTAGCGACTTTGCGTAGATACACAGTGCGATCGCGCTCTAGCACACTATCCAATGACAGCCCTTGTTCTTCCAGATACATTTCCATCGCTTCGTCGGACTGAATTTTGCTCATCGCCGAAGTTGGCGTATCCAAACGTTCTGGTTTGCGGTTTTCACGGCGGATCAATTCGCGAATTGTTGAGTCGCCATCACCTGTTACCCAAGCCGGCCGGCGTTCAGTTGCAGACACAAACTTGCCGTCAACGCACAGCAGCCTAAAATCCGATCCTTTGATGCTGTTTTCCACAATTACTCGCACCGGGTCGGTTTCGGGAATTGCCTTAACTGCTCTTTTAAAAGCTGCCTGCAATTCCTCACCATCTCGGACATCTGCTGTTACGCCAATTCCTTTATGACCGACTACTGGTTTGATAGCAACAGGGTAGCCAATTTCTCTAGCAACTGCCAGAGCTCCGTTTTCTGTGGAGACGATATCGCCTTTGGGAACAGGGAATCCTAATGTAGCGAGAAAAGCTTTACAATCGTCTTTGCGCGTGGTAAAATCTGAGTCTAAGTGGCTGTCAGAATCAAAAGTAGTTGCAGAGCCGCGAACAAGTTTTTTGCCGTACCCATATTGCATTAGTCCCTCATCCCACAAATAAAATGCGGGAATGCCTTTTTGGGATGCCGCTCGCATTAACGAATAAACTGTCGGGCCTCCGTAGACTGACTGCCGGAACATATTTTGCAGCGCGCCCATTTGTGCTTCCAAGGGAAAGTCTTGATTTTGATTGATGGCTTCAAACCAATCCCAAACTGCGTAAACTACGGCTCTGGCGGTGCGGGCGTGAAGTGCTTCTATGCTGATTCTGTTAAAGTGAGAAAATGGCTTGACGTTCCAGTGTTGGAAGTGCAAACCCATGTCGAGTTTTGCTACTTCTGAGGCGGTACGGCCGAACAGTTGGGCATGGTTCGAGAAAGTTTCGTGCAGCAGTTGCGGGTAGCGATCGCTAATAATTTCCTGGTAATGTGCGATCGGCAAAGGTTCGCTCGCGCCCGTCACTGCGAAATCAAAAACTAAAGCCGCAGTGTCTAAATAAGGGTTTGGCCCCATATAGTGTTTGAAGTTGAAAACATCAAAAATATCGGTTTTTCGAGCATTGACGCGGGCTATTTCGGTACTTTTTTCTTGCAGCATTTTCTAACCTCCTTTGAGCTAATTTTTTACGGTAACTTTATAGTCGGTGCATGGGGTACTACCTGCGGGCATAGATATTCCAGCACTCAGACAAATACTCCGACCACTTCTGCCTTCAGTATTGCCAGAGAGGGGGAGTGGGAGAGTAGGGGAGATGGGGAAGAGGGGGAGAGGGTGAGAGTGGGAAAATATTCCTTCTTCCTTCAATATCTGACTAAGTATTGATGAGTAAGTATTGATAACTAAGCACTTATGACTAATGACTACTTCCTTCCCCCCTCCCCAAAAAAGCTATAACTTTTGAGAGGTACACTCTGTACTTATAATTGTTTATGACAGTGAAAGAAAATTTAAGAGGCAGCAAATTATGAAGATCGCACAAACTGCTCTCAGGGACAAAGTTCACCAATTAGCTGAGGAAGCATTTCACCGGAAGCTAATTTCTGGCTACGGCGATGGTCAAAACAGCAACGAATATCAGATTGTCTGGAACGGCAAACCCAGACACCTACCTTTAGAACGGGCGAGTACCATATTGAGCAATCTGATCGAGCGATCGCACTAAGGGGCGATCGGACCAATTGAAGACTTACGCTCATCAACCCGATTTCTACGAGCAATCAGAGGAGGATTAGCGAAGAATCGGAGCGGAAACCGGATTGATCACCGCGCGCGCGTCAACCCTGTACTTTAAGCTCATTTCTTGACCCCTCCTATCTCCTGTTAGGGGGGGTAAGTTTGTTTTGTCGATCGTCGAGGATGAGCTAAATAGATAGTCCTAGACGCAGAAACCGGTTTTTTTTACCAGTCCCGGACGCAAAAGCTTTCTCAAAAACCGGGGTTTCTCAGTTCAGGTTTTCCGTTCACACGCAGAATTTTCGTTTCTATTTCGGGTTTCTTTAGCCTAATACCTCTAGGACTATTGAACAAAAACATCGTTACAGCCACGAGCAAGAGTAAACACCCATATCACCCTTGCTGTGTGCGTCCTGGAGGGGTAGCAGTCTGAGATTTTTTTGTATTTATATATACCTTTTGGCAGTTTTCGGAAAAAGGAATTTTGTGTTTTAGTGAAATTTAATAAATTAAAAGTGGAGATAATATGGCGAGCAACGAAGTTCAGGGGAAGTTGCTAATTATTGGTGGCGCGGAAGACAAAGAGGGGGACTGCAAAATTCTGCGGGAATTCTTGCGGTGCGCCGGAGGCACTAAAGCTCATATTGTTGTCATGACGGCTGCCACAAGCCTGCCGGGAGAAGTAGGAGATAATTATATCCGAGTGTTTGAGCGACTCGGCGCTGAAGATGTGCGAGTTGTTGACACCCAGAGAGCCGAAGATGCCGACAATCCAGATTATTTAGAAGCGATCGAACAAGCCACGGGCATATTCTTTACCGGCGGAGATCAAGCGCGGATTATTAGCTGCTTGAAAGACACAAAACTCGACGCAGCTATGCACAAACGCTACTCTGAAGGGATTATCATTGGCGGCACCAGTGCCGGCGCGGCAATGATGCCAGACATGATGATTATTGAAGGAGACTCAGAGACAAATCCCCGCGTTGATGTGGTAGCAATGGGTCCGGGAATGGGTTTCCTTCCGGGAGTTGTCATCGACCAGCATTTCGCCCAGCGAGGTCGTCTGGGACGCTTAGTTTCGGCACTTTTGCTGCAACCTGCCGTTTTGGGATTTGGTATTGACGAAAATACAGCTATTTTAGTCAGCGGTGACGAGTTGGAAGTCATTGGGGAAAGCGCTGTAACTGTCATCGACGAGTCAGAAAAACTCCACGACAATCTAGAGGGATTGTTGAAGGATGAGGCTTTGGCGATTTGCGGGGCCAAGTTGCACATCCTCCCCCACGGATACCGGTTTAACTTGAAAACTCGCCAGCCGGTGCTCCATAACGTAGCCACTACAGCCGAGAGAGAAACGGCGATCGCCTAATTTACTTGCAACTGGCAAACCTCTTAAAATTATGTAGGGTGAGCAATGTACACCTTACCCCTTCTACCAACGAGGATGGTTGAAAGCCCAGTTGCTGTCTCCAGAACTAATAAAAAGAAGAGGATTTTACCTCTTCTTTTATTGCTGCGGTTTCTGATTTTTTAAGCACTTTTCTGTTCGCCAAAACTCGACTGCTGCCCTTCTTCAGTCGATATTAAATTCCACCCTTGAACTCTCAGCTTCTGAAATGTTGCCCATCCCTTAGAACCGCCCGGTTCCCGGTAGTCGGATACAGCAAACTGCGGAAAAGCTGTATAAGGCCGCCACGGCTGACGGGCATCGGTACGCAAGTGCAATATCTTTTCTCCATTGCCTCCGAGTCTGGGCAACCAACACATTTGTTTTAGCATTTTTAACACTCCAGAGTTTTACAGTAACGGTAATTCGCTAACATCCCACATTAAACTTTTAGAGCCTTAGAGCCACTGCTCGGAATATCTAACGGGTAACAGGGACGAATGAGATTTTCACCAATTACCAATTACTGAGGTAGCAGCAGTCATTAAAGCTGATGAAAGGTTCTACAAAGTTTGCAGGTCAAAAACTATAAAACAAGTGCTGCCAAGACATAAGCAAAAATAATCATTGCTATTCTCGGCTCAAACTTGGCTTAAAGTCGCAGGAAAACCCAGTTGAATAAAGGATTCATTTTTATGGTTTCCCTTGCCTTATAATTACACGCCGATCATCGCTCTTTCCGCATAAAATGACATCTTTCTACGGTATTACCCCTGTCGGCTAAAAAATGTTTCTTTAGTTACAAATGTTAAATATTGACCACGATTTATCTAGTTATCAAAAGTTAAATTACTTTTCATACAATACTTCGGACAGTTTTTGATAGCCCACCTTAGAATAAGGGTTTCAAGGCTCCAAGGCAAGTTCGCTACCAACGGAAAATCTAGGGTTTCAGACTACTAACTAAAAACAGTCCTGACTATTTTTCATAAACAGCGCTTAATAATTTTTAGTTACTTTAACTACATTTTTGATTAAAATCAGGTTTCCGCGTACCTAGGGGGGCACCTTACTCGATCGCTAGGGTTGGCACTACTAAATCCTCCGGGTGCGCCCCCAAGCAGGTTACAACATAAGAGTTACAGGTTTAGCTCTTAAGAACGATGGCGACAGATTTGCAAAATTGTAAAAATCAATACTAATGACACTTATAAGTTCTGCAAGCAAGGTATTCATGGCCGCTGCAATTGAATTCAAACTCTTCGCTCCCAACAACAAAGCAGCTACACTGCTCGGCTCCTTTTCCCAATGGGCAGAAATTCCCTTAGAAAAAGATGACAAAGGTTATTTCCGCACTAACATTAAGTTACAAGACGGTATTTATCAATACAAATTCCGAGTTCAGTCGCAAAGTCCATGTTTTGAACCGGATGAATGGGTAGAAGTCAATGACCCCTACGCGACTGAAATTGACCGCACTACTGATACAAGTACAGTTCGCATCAAAGCCGGCGCGCGAATTATTGATACCTATGTTTGGCAGCACGACGACAAAGAACTCCCCAATAATGAAGAATTAGTCGTTTACGAAATGCACGTTGCTGATTTTTCCGAGTCCGATGGTTCCGATAGTTGCAGTAAATTCCAGCAGGTGAAGGAGAAATTAGATTATCTCTGCGATTTGGGGATAAATGCGATCGAACTAATGCCAGTTAATGAATATCCGGGCGATTATAGCTGGGGCTACAAAGTCCGCGATTTCTTTGCCGTAGAGTCCAGTTACGGCACAACCGCAGATTTGAAGCAATTGATTGACGAGTGCCACGGACGGGGCATTCGGGTGATTCTGGACGGGATTTACAACCACTGCGATGAAGAATGTCCCTTATTGCTAATCGATCGCAATTATTGGTACTACGGTGACAAACACTATCCCGAAGATCCGGCTAACTACTGGGGCCCGGAGTTTAACTACGAAAATTTCGACCCCAAACTTGGCATTCGTCCTGCTTGGAAATTCATCGGCGATGTCGTTAATTTCTGGATTCAAGAATATCATCTCGACGGCATTCGCTACGATGCTGTGCGGCAGTTGGACAATCGAGATTTCCTACACTGGATAACTCGCGAAGCGAAAAAAAGCGCCGGCGACAAGCCATTTTACAACATAGCAGAACACATTCCCGAACTTCCCGAACTCGTCGCTGCAGACGGGCCGATGGACGGGTGCTGGCACGAAAGTTTTCGCATTTTTGCCATAGAAAATCTCGCGGGGAATACTTTTGATATCGAAAAGCTCAAGCAAGTTCTCGAACCCAAACAACAAGGCTATCAAAACACAACTAATGCGATCAATTATTTAGCCAGTCACGACCGCGACCACTTGCTGGCCGAAGCCAGCTTTCGCGATATCGACCCAGAAGCGGCTTTTAAACGCGCTAAATTGGGAGCGGTTTTGTTAGTCACAGCAGTAGGAATACCGATGCTGTGGATGGGCGAAGAGTTTGGACAATCTACTCGGCAAACTCCCAACCAGCCGAATAAACTGCAATGGTCTTTGTTGAAAAATCAGCCAAATCATGAGTTGTGGGAATACTACAAACAGGTGATTCGGCTGCGGGAAAAAGTTCCGGCACTTTATACCGAAAATATTGAATTCATCCACGAAAATCCCGAAGCCAAAGTGCTGGCTTACTATCGCTGGAGTGATGAGGGAACGCGAGCAGTAGTTGTCGCTAATTTTTCGGATACTTATCTATCTGGTTACTGCATTCCTAAGTTTCCGGCGGCAGGAACTTGGCACGAGTGGATGTACAACAAAATTGTAGAAGTTGGGGAAGAAGGGTTTAAGTTTGATTTGCCGGAATGGTCAGCGCAAGTATTTGTTTGAGAGCGGGAGAATTATGTCTCCAGGCAGATGAATGGCCCAGTTGTACAACAGTAAATTGTATTTAAGACGGGCGCACCAAACTCAACAAACTGGGTTTTTCTACCTAGGTGGATGGCTGTAACGATACTTTTTTGTAAAAAAAATCGGTTTCTGCATCCAAGAGTGCGATCGTAATTCCTGGTATTGAGAATAACAATTACAGGGCGACTTGCCAAACGTGAATTAACACGTCAATTAACACGTCAATTAACACAAACTTTGTCGGAGGACAAATTCTATGGGTTGGTTAAAAAGATTGTTTGGTTTAGAAAAACTAGAAAATCAAGAAACTGTTGACGCTCCTGCTTACCAAGCACCTGTAGCTGAAGCTCAAGCTCAAGCGGCAGCGAGCGCTCAGACAATCCCGCCGGAACGCATGGGCTTGAACGGAGAATACGATCAAAGCGGCTTAGCTAAACGGGTGGCTCAGGCTTTCGATGCAAATCCAGATGTTGCGGATATTGAGACTGTTTATGTGGCTCAACATGGCACTACGGTGGTTCTCAAAGGTACAGTTCCCAGTCAGGAAATTGTCAGCAGGTTGGTGACAATTGCTAAAGGTGTTAAGGGTGCAACTGGGGTGGAAACCGATCAAGTTTCTGTCGGCTAACGCGACGGTTATTTCTAATAGTTAGCAGTTAGCAGTTAACTGTTAACTGTTAACTGCTAACAGTTTTTTTTATCTCTTATGGCTTAACTAAAAAATATGACAGGGGAAACCTTAGAACCTACTCGGGGGAAATTAGAACGGACTCTTTCGCAGGGAATTCAAGCTTTGTACCGCTCTCAACTCGGACACTCCACGAGTCAGGCGCTCTGCAATCTTTTGGATAACAAATTGATAATAGTTGTTGAAAATGGGCTTACTCAACCCGAAAAACTGCTGGCTCAGAACGGTCACCAAGATTTGGCGTTGCAAGTGCGGACACAATTAGAATCACTTCTGGAATTGCAACTGAAAGAATTAATCCAAAAGGTTTTGGGCGTGGGAGTCACTGATTTGCTCCGCGATGCGACCTTGGAGACCGGCCGCACTGGAACGATCGCAATTTTGGACTCTGCACCTCAAGTTCGTGATTCTAATTATAAATCTAAAACTCAACCAAAACCAGTTGACAGTTGAGGTGCTGGCGGATAACTGTTTCTAAATCTTTGATGTTAAAAGGTTTGGAAAGGTATTCCACGCAGCCTGCTTCGAGAATTCGAGCGCGGTCTTCTGGTTTTGCTAGTGCTGTGACCGCAACAATCGGAATATGTCTGATCTGTGGGTTTTGTTGGACGCGCTTTACTACTTCCATACCGTCTATATCCGGCAGGCAAATGTCGAGTACGATTAGGTCTGGATGTCGATCGACTGCTGCTGAAAGAGCTGCGTACCCGTCAACTGCTCCCACGCACTCACAGCCCAATAAATCGAGTATTTGTGTCAGCAGCTCTAAGTTGTCATGATTGTCGTCTACCGCCAACACTAAAGGACGCTGCTCAACCGGGGGTTGACCGTTCGTGAAAGACGAGGATTCCAATTTATTGTTCCAATGAGGGTAGTTCATAAATGCCGAGCGAAACGATCAAAAAAGTTGTCTCCGAGGCATTCTTCAAGTGGCGCTGCGGCACTTGAAACAGATTGGCTCGTATTTGTAGTTCTCCAATGACCAGTTTTTGGTCTAACCCGATACAATATTGCTACAAGCTGCAGGCAAAACGACTGCAGTTGATTAACCGCATAGCATCTGCTTAATTCTACCTCTCCCAGCACCAATTACCCACTGAGGTACTCTTCGTGCGTCAGCCTTGGTAAAAATACGTAATAAATACGCAATAAATACGAAAAATGTTACCAATAAAGCATCCTCGCTTAATAACATTCAATAGCGGCGACAGCTTTTTAGGATATTAACCACATTAGACATGGGTTCCCCTACATGGATCTACCTAAAGGAAGATTCTAAACGATACTTAATTTTAATAACTTCCACCTGCTGAGAGATACTTAATTACTCTACTTTAGACTTCAATATTTTTAAGTAGTAATCATCACAATTTAAGCCAGTAAAAAAAATCAGTTTTTACATGAGCTTGACCGGATATTAACCTAGGAGGTTTTAATGACAATTCCACTCAGAGACGACCTAACTTACATTTTGCTCAAAAAGATTGGCACTGACAACGGCAGGGGAGAGTCGGAAATTAGGAACGCAGCGGAAGAATATGTCGGTCACAAGGTGGCAGAAGCGGAATTGCTCGGTCATTTGGACTACCTCAACCAAAGGGAATTTATCAAAGCTCAGTTTAGTGGCGAGCCTTATGGAGGAGCTGAGTTATTGCCGCCTTTAGTGGCATTTCAAGAAGCCGAGTTAACAGAAAAAGGCCGCAAACTGTTACACAAAATGGAGACGAATCCTCCTACGTCGCTCCACCAGGAAGGATCTGCAGTTCCTATCGCTTCAAAGGATATGCCGTTTTTGGAAAAAGTGATGGTAAACGGTCACTTGGAGGATATTTTTGATGCCCGCGACATTACCGAAGTAGTGTACCGGATCATGCGCGATGTGATGACAACAGAAGCAATCGATCACGTGGAAGCTGAATTGCACAAAGAAGTTTTGCCTACGGATGACAAAACCCTGCAACAAGAAATAGCAGACCTCTGGAAAGATACAAATCCGCTGGTGGGATTGCTCAGCCGGATACGTCAGCCTTTGACCGGCGAGCCTGCACCTTTGGGGATCGATGGCAATTTGTTTGCACGGAGGGTGGAACTAGAAGGCGCACTTCCTTCAGGAGTAAAACCGGAAACTGCGATCGCGGCTGTATTTTCTGCCACGAAGGATGAGCTGTCCGAGGAGCGAATTCAGGAAATAGCTGGCTTTTTGCCGGACAGAATTCGGGGAATTTGGGAGTCAGCTTAATGAGACATTTTAAGGTATAAATACTTACCAGCCGGCTTGACCAAGCTGGTTTCTCTATACCTTTTGTCTTTTAACTCTGGAATTGCTTTGTAATGAGGACGAAAGTCCCGATTAAACTGGATCGGGCTTTCGTCCTCACTAATTTTCTGATGGCTCTTTTCTTGCTTTGTAAGTGCTGTAAAAAACCCGGTATATCACCGAAATTTGTCGAAAAAGCCGAAATATTCGCATAAACCGAGTTTCTCGCTCTGGGTTTGGGTCAAGCCCCTAGACGCCGCGAAAGTGTTGTAATGTATAATACAAGGCAAGTTAAGACTGTGGATCGCAAAAATGCTGTCAACAGCCCGGGAGATCAAAAGGCATGACCCGCACCAAAGTTAGACAAATGTCACGATCGACTTTACAACAAGAGATTTTACTCAATCGAATTACCAATCGCATCCGCAACTCTTTAGAACTGCAGGAGATTTTGACGACAACTGCCCGAGAAATCCGCAGCTTTTTAGAGAGCGATCGAGTAAAAGTTTATCGCTTTGAGGCCGACGGTAGCGGTGAGGTCATTGCTGAGTCGATCAACGGCAACAATTTGTCCTCTATGCTGGGTTTGCGGTTTCCAGCAGGCGACATTCCCCAGAGTGCTCGGGAAATGTTTCTCAAAGCGCGGCAGCGAGTGATTGTAGATGTGGAATTGAAGCATCAAACAATTAATCGGTTAGATTGTCCCGAAACCGGCAAAACTTTAGCAGTTGAAGACATTACCTATCGTCCTGTAGACCCCTGTCACGCTGAATATCTGAAGGCTATGGGGGCACGTTCTTCTCTGACGGTGCCGATTGTGCATCAAAATCACCTTTGGGGGCTGTTGGTGTCTCACCATAGCCAACCGAAACGGTTTAGCGATCGAGAATTGAAAATGGTGCAGTTGCTTGTCGATCAACTTTCAATTGCGATCGCCCAATCTTTTCTGCTGAGTCAAGCTAGACAGCAAGCGCGTGACGAAGCCGTTATCAACCAAATTACGAGTTTGCTGCATTCTCCTCTGGAACTCAACGAAATTCGGAAATCAGTTCTGGAACAAACTGTCAAGCATTTGCGTGGTTCGGGAGGGCGACTCTACCTTGCAGCCGAGTTTGGCGATCGACCGGCTTTGCTTTATACCTGTGGCCAGCAGCCCGCGGATCTCGACCTTGAACTCAGCCCGTTTTGGCAGCAGATCATGGGGTTGGACAACCAAGGCGATCGAACACAAACTGCTAATCATACAAGCCAATTAGATATTTTTGAAAATCTATATTCCCAGCATTACAGTTCAATTGACAGCAATGTTTCCAGTTTTATC
Source organism: Microcoleus sp. Pol12A5 (assembly GCF_036701435.1). Lineage (NCBI taxonomy): Bacteria > Bacillati > Cyanobacteriota > Cyanophyceae > Oscillatoriales > Microcoleaceae > Microcoleus > Microcoleus sp. Pol12A5. The sequence goes on along the minus strand of NZ_JAUBQU010000022.1, from coordinate 34,147 downwards.
GTACCGCATTTGTATGCAATTGCCGATATTTCTAAAGAACCTCAACTCAAATCTGTATCTGCCAATTTAGTCGCAGCTTCCATTCGTTCATTTTTGGCAGTACCGCTGCAATACCGCCAACAGTGCATCGGCTGTCTCACCGTTTTTCGCAGCCCTATAGAAACAGAAATTTTGTGGGCGGGGCGTTGCAGTTCGGACGCCCGGAACGATCGTCCCCGACAATCTTTTGCAGCTTGGAAAGAAATCAAAACAGGCGAAGCTCAAAAGTGGACTAGCGAGGAACAGAAGCTAGCACAATCTTTAGGAACTCACCTGTACATGGCTGCAATGCAGAGACGGGTCGAGGCGATGATTCGACATCAAGCTTCTCACGACCCATTAACCGGTTTACCTAATAGATTGCTGTTTAATGAAAGGCTGTCTTTAGCTTTAGCTAGTGCTCACCAAAACGCAGAAATGCTGGCGGTTATCTTTCTTGATTTGGATAGATTTAAAAATGTTAACGATACCCTAGGTCACCAAGTGGGTGATTTGTTGCTGCAAAGTGTATCTCGGCGTTTGGCTAACTGTTTGCGCGTGGGGGATTCGATGGCTCGTTGGGGCGGAGATGAATTTACTGTGCTGCTGTACAATCTCAATAGCCCTGAGGAAGCAACTAAAATTTGCCAGCTAATTATCCAGAGTTTAAGCAGTCCTTTTGATTTTGACGGTCTAGAACTTTATATTAAGGCTAGCTTGGGAATTGCTTTGGCTCCTTATGACGGAGAAGATGCAGAAACTTTGCTGAAAAATGCTGATGCTGCAATGTACAAAGCTAAACAGAAAGGTCGCAATAATTATCAGTTTTACACGCGGGCGATCGGCAGTAAAGTCTCCGAGGATCTTAACTTAGAAAATCATCTTTACAAAGCTCTAAAAAAATCCGAGTTTGTCCTGCACTATCAACCGCAAATAAATTTAAAGACTGGTAAAATAGTCGGCATGGAAGCTCTGATTCGCTGGGAACATCCCGAACGCGGTTTGATTTCTCCCGATCGATTTATTCCCTTAGCTGAGGAAACAGGATTAATCTGCCAAATAGACGAATGGGTGATGCGGACTGCTTGCTTGCAAAATCGAGCGTGGCAGTTACTGGGATTGCCGCCGATGCGGATAGCGGTGAATTTATCAGCCCGGCAGTTTCTGCAACCTCACACGGTACAAACCATCGCTGAAATTTTATCAGAAACAAAGTTAAATCCCGAGTATTTAGAAATAGAAATTACCGAGAGCATTGCCATGACAGATGTGAGCTTTACGGTGTCGGTATTGCAGCAGTTGCAGGACATGGGAATTCACATTGCTTTGGATGATTTTGGTACCGGTTATTCTTCGCTGTGGTCTTTGAAAAACTTTCCCCTCAATAATTTAAAAATAGACAAATCTTTCGTTGCCGACTTGGTGACTGGCAGCAGCGGTGCTACTATTGTGAAACTGGCGATCGCCTTGGGACAGGGTCTGAATTTACAGGTGATTGCTGAGGGAGTGGAAACAGCAGAACAGTTGGCATTTTTGCACTCGCATCAGTGCGATATGGGTCAGGGTTACTTTTTTAGCAAACCAATACCGGCGGCGGCTATAACCCAATTGTGCTTAGAAAATCAATCGGGGAAATAATATCAATTCCGGTTGCACCGTCCGTGATTGTTGAGTGTTGACTCACAGTTAACAGTCAACACTCAACAATTATAAGGAGTGCAACCGGAATCGATAGGACAACTTACTGCCAAACAAACACTTTCGCTTCGTATTCCGGCAAGTCAATCATAATATTGTCATCGCCCGATTCAATATCATAATTACCTGTCCATTCGTGCCAAGTTCCGTTTGCCGGGAAGTGGGGAACGCTGTAACCTGCTAGATAATTTTCCGACATATTCGCCACTACTACCACTCTCGAACCTTCATCGTTCCAGCGAGTGTAAGCAAAAACTTTTGAGTCGGGGTCTTCGTGGAAAAAGTCGATGTTTTCTGTGTAAAGTGCTTGGTTATTTTTACGCAGGTGAATTAAGCCTTTGTAGTATTCCCACAAACCTTTATTCAGGTCATTTCCTAGCAGCGTCCAGTCAATTTTAGATTGCTCAATTGTTTTGGCTTTGTATTCGCCAAATTCTTCGCCCATCCAAATCAGCGGCACGCCAACTGCTGTCATTAACAGCACGGTTCCCAACTTCGCCCGTTTGAATGCTGCTTCATCCAAAATTCCGCGATCGCCCAATTCGGCAAAAACGCGATCGTGGTCGTGATTGCTCAAATAATTGACTACATTCGTAGCACCCAAGAAACCTTGCCGCTTGCAGTCGATTACCTCTTTGAGCCGTTCTAAATCAAAATTGTCCCCGCAGAGTTGTGGAATTATGGAGTGATAGAAACTGTCGTGCCAGCAGCCGTCCATCGGCCCATCTACATTCGTGATGCTGGGATTTTCGGGAATGTATTCGGCAACGGTATAAAACGGTTTGGGGCCGGCAACATTTTTGGCTTCTTGAACTATCCAGTGCATGAAATCGTAGTTAGCAATTTGTCGCGCCGCGTCGAAACGAATGCCGTCGAGATGATATTCTTGAATCCAGAAGCGGACTGTATCGCCAATAAATTTGCGCGCCGGGAAAGTTCCTAAGTTTTCGTCGTAAAATTCGTAGTTAAATTCCGGGCCCCAATTGTTGTCAGGATCGCGCGGGGCGTGGTGGTACCAATAATCGTGATCGATTTGAGTGAGGGGGCTCGATGATTCCGAGTGGTTGTAAATCCCGTCCATGATGATGCGAATACCGCGCCCGTGACACTCGTCTATCAGGTTTTTGAGTTCTTCTGTGGTTCCGTAGCTGGACTCGGCAGCGAAGAAGTAGCGGGGGTTGTAGCCCCAACTGTAGTCGCCTGGGTATTCTTTGAGGGGCATGAGTTCGATCGCGTTGACGCCGAGTTCGACTAGGTAATCGAGTTTTTCGACGACGTGCTTGTACTGGCCGCGGGCGAAGGGATCGGCTTCGCCGCCGGAAAAGTCGGCAACGTGCATTTCGTAAATCACTAATTCCCGATCGGCCGGTAGCGGTTTATCGTCGTGTTTCCAGACGTAGGTATCGACAATGCGATCGCCATCTTTGATCCGAACAATGCCGTTTTGAGTAGGATCGTCGATATCAGTCGCGTAGGGATCGACTATATCTACCCACTGATCCGCTTCCAGAAACCAGCTTTTCGACTGAACGCGAAATTTGTATTGATAAACGCCATCCTCCAACTCAACTCGCGTGCGGAAATAACCCTCTTCGTCCTTTTCCATCGGAATTTCTTCCCAATTAGAAAAAGAGCCAATCAAGGCAGCTCCTTTGTTATAGGGAGCAAATAACTTGAATTCAATTGGGGCGGTCATAATACCTCTTTCTAAAACATTTCAGTAGCAGTTGATACTTTTAATTTCGCTAACTTAAGCGAACTCAGCATCGCTCTGCGGATATAATTTCTTTAAGGCTTAACTATTCCTAAAAGTATCGTAATCTGGCTTCTGCCTGCGCCTTTTATGAAGTGAGATCGCGCAATATTGGCAGTGGGAGCGAAATTAATCTAACTGGGCATCGCTCAACAATAAGTATTAGTAATATGATAGTTTTTTAGCATCTATCTTAAGGTATATTTACTTTTTTTAAAAATGAAAAAAATATCTGTACTAGGATAGATGCGCCTTTAAAACTTATTACTGTTTTAACAACAAACAATTGCTTAGCTGGTGCACGCTGCTACCCCTAATTTTTGGGTAACAATTAGTGAGTCGGTGTGCAGCGCACACCCTTAATCAGTGACCGTAAGGTGCGCCCAGCGCACCCTACTTTTAACTTGATTTTGCCTGATGATAAGGCTTCATCCAACCAAGCCAGAACGCAGGGCAAGAACGGCTGCCTGAGTGCGGTCATCCGCGCACAACTTGTTCAAAATATTGCGGACGTGAGTCTTGACTGTACCGACAGTAATGTACAGCTTTTCGGCGATTGCAGCATTGCTGTAACCCTGCACGATCAGTTCCAAAACTTCTAATTCCCGCTCGGTTAAAGGGTAAGTCTCAATGATGTGACTAAACTCGGGTTCGGCAGCCTTAATTGTGACTCTTTTGCCCTCAGCCTTCGGTTCTTCCGGCGCGGTTTCCTGAGTGCGAGCTTGTTTCAGGACGATACGGGCGATCGCCGGATCGATCCAAGAATTACCTTCGTGAGTTACTTTTACTACATCTAATAACTGATCGAAGCTAATATCTTTCATGCAGTAAGAGTCAGCTCCGGCGGCAAAAGCTGCCAGAACTTCTTCTTCATTGTCCTGAAAAGTCAGAATCAAAATTTTTGTATCTGGATCGGACTCCGCTACGGATTTTTTGAACTTTTGTGTAAGTTCAATGCCATCAAAATCCGGCAATCCAATATCTACAATTGCCACGTCAGGTTTTGAAGACTGAAGCAGTTTCAATCCATCTGTAGCGTTAGCTGCATCGCCGACAACTTCTATCGTGTCACGCTGTTGTAAAGCTGTGCGGATGCCGACTCTTGTCAGGTCATGGTCTTCTATCAAAGCAACGCGAATTTTACTCATCTTTCTTCCAATAGTCCGCTAAACTTTTAAAATATCGTCAACTGACTCAGATAAACTGAGTAAATTTGAGAATGTGTCCTGATTTAGGGTTTTACAGGCTGCACATCATTTTTAAGCATACTCATGCAGCCGCCAAGAATGCAAGTTAATTTTTAAGTTATTTTGCGGCGATGCCTGCACGAGCCTTCCTCTGGACAGGTAAGCTCTCAATGTTTTAACAGTTTAACTGAATTATCTCATTGTCCGCCCGTTGATAGAGGTAAAGATATCACTACCGAGATAATTTTAAAGTATAAAAAATTTTGATGCACTTGGCACGTCAAAATCCATAAAGCTAGCAGCACGAGTCTTTAGCCGGTGTTAGGGCTCAAGTCCAATGCTTATTTATATAACCTGTTATGACTCAGCATGACCGCAATAAGTCTTTTCCGTCGGAGTTTTCCGACTCTGAAATCTTACACAAAGTATCTGAAATAACATCCCCCCAACCGCAAGTTGGCGACTGCGAAACTCAGGACGATCGCCTGCTGTCGGCAATTCCTCACATAGGTTGGGAAACAAAGGCCGACGGCTGGGCGACTTATTTCTGTCAGCGCTGGGAGGACTACACGGGCGTACCAGCAGCAGCAGCTTTGGGTTTCGGCTATCTGGCGCAGGTTCACCCAGAAGACCGCCCTCGTCTGTTGGCGAGATCGCACACTTCTAAGTTCCCGCCGTCAAGTTACGAAATTATATTTCGTCTGCGGACGCGAGAGGGCATTTACCGCTGGAACCTGGCCACAGGAACGCCCGCTAATCTAGACAGTCAGGAAGTTTGGAAGTGGGTGGGAACCTACACCGAAATCGACGCCATCCAAAAAACTCCAGCCGAACCCCAAGCAGAACCAGAATTCTTGCCCGATCGAGTACCCTCAAAAAACAATTTTACAGCAAAAAATTTGTGTGGAGCCCGGACGGTATGGGACGCGGCACACGAGTTGCACGCGCTCGATCGATTTACAAATCTGTTGAGCCAGCGCGCGGGTAGCTTGTGCCAGTTGTTGCAAGGCATTGCGGATGCGACTGTAGAGGCGATCGCAGGAGCGGAATTTTGCCTAGTTGCTCTCCTGGAGTACGATTGCAGCGGCCTCAAAGTCAGCGCTGTCGGGGGCACGGAAAACTTTGGTGAGGGTACAACCCCGCACGTGCAAAACAAGCTGCTGTGGAAAGCATTTGCGACAGGAGAGTCTGTACTGTTGCGGTCGGAGTCTGGCGACGGCGGGCTGCCGGCGGCGGCCTGTGCTGCAGCGATCGAGTCGGCGCCAAGCGGGCGTTTGGGTGTGTTGGCCATCGGCAACGGGAAAGACAGCAGGGCGATTAACGCTCATACTCAGCAACTGCTGGCGGTGATGGGAAAACAAGCGGCGATCGCGATTAACAACGCGCTGGCGATCGAAAAATTAAAAAAGCAGGAACAGCTTTTAGACTTGCAAAACGAGCTGCTAATTCGCCAGCAGGAAGAACTGGAAAATCAGGGGCAACGCATTCAACAGCAAAAATTGGAACTGCTAGAAGCAGCCAAGTTAAAATCGCAATTTTTGGGCATCATGTCCCACGAATTGCGAACTCCCATGAATTCGATTATCGGCTTTTCCCAATTGCTGCTGCGCCAGCACAAACAACTGCTGACCGCCCAGCAAACAGAAATGGTGGGGCGCATTTTACATAACGGCAAAAATCTGCTTCTGCTGATTAACGATATCCTCGACCTCTCCAAAATCGAGAGTGGCCGCACAGAATTAAAAATTGAAAAATTTAATTTAGCGCATTTAGTAATGGATGTCGCCCTGGAATTCGGAAATCAAGCCACCGATAAGAACGTGGCAATGTCCGTCAGCATCTGCTTGCAGGATCAGTTGATAGTTAATGACAAGTTGCGCCTGCGGCAAATTTTGGTCAATCTCGTTTCCAACGCGGTTAAATTCACACATGAGGGCAGCATTTACATTGAGGTGCGGGCATTAAATAGCGATCGGCTAATTATCACGGTTCGGGATACAGGAATCGGCATCTGTGAAAAGGATCTTCCCCACATTTTCGACAAGTTCCACCAAGGCGACCAAAGTACAACTCGCCAATATCCCGGCACTGGTTTAGGACTAGCTATTTGTGCTTCTTTAGTCAAGATGATCGACGGTAAAATTACCGCCGAAAGTCAACCCAACAAAGGTTCGATATTTCGGATCGAGTTCCCGCGAAAAATTTACCCTAAAAAACTCAATTGCTGACTGAAAACCTTTTTATATTTATCACAATGGCCGATTTTAACCGATCGTACAAAAATTTTCGTCCCTCTCTAAGACACGAAAAAATAAATATGACTAAGAGCAAAAAAAGGTTTTACCTAGTAATTATAGCGGTAGGGTGCACCTCGGCGCACCCTACATATAGAGGTTTTGGGTAATCCCTTTATTCTTGAGTCCCTCTATGCTAGGAGGAGAGTTTGTGTAGGATAGGTTGCAACAGCAGACTTTTATGTCTTAAAGACTAGAAGTTTTCCCTACTTCCGCCTGAGTAGCAATTGGTTTAACATCGGTGTAGCCCATATTATTAGCTACGTCGCGCAGCACTGTAATTTGCTGTTCAAAATCAAGACCTTCAATTTGACCCAACACGCCATTGACAGCCTCAGTTGCCTCATATCCTTCGGGGATATCGACAATTGTTTCCCCCATACCAATAGCCCAAGCATACCAAACTACCAACTGATTGTTAGCAGTTAAAGCTCCGTAAGCGTGAGAATACGGCGTGTCGTCGCCGTTGACAATACCGCGCATTATATTCAGTTGTTGGTCATGGGAAAGCTTGTAAAAATCATCCAGCAGCATGGGAGCTAATTCTGGTTCGGCGGCGGCGGGAGCTGCTGGTGTAATTGAATCTCCCATTTTTTCATAAACAAAGTAGAGCAGCGCCAGTTTTTCATCTGTACCCAACCCGTTGATTGTCTGAACGATGTTTTTAGTGTCGTTGGAGAGAGAGTGAGGATTGGTCGCGGCGGGTGAGTTCATAAACAAAATTCCTTAAAAATGCTTCCAGAATATACAAATATCAAGATTTGTAAGTGCAAGTCACCATCCCCGAGAGGTAATACGATTTTAGATTTTAGATTTTAGATTTTAGATTAAACAATAGGGAATGGCTTAGTATGTATGGGTTGGGAGCTGGGCTAAAGCTGCATTCTTTTCGGAAAGTGATGTAATGTTAAGGCACTAACCTAGAATAAATCATCCTTAAGATAGAAGCCAACGATACATCTGCGGGTAGATGAAAAAGCCTGGGAGTAAAGTAATAATTGATACAGTGAATTGTTAAATAAAACTAGCAAGGAGTCGGCTATGTCTCAAATCAATACAGAAGTCAATAACACTGAAAACTTTGACGCTCAGCAGATCACTGAAAGCGCGGAAGCTGGAGAACAAAAGTTGCCGACCGTTGATGTATCAGCAGACTACGAAGCTTCAAAAGAATTCAGCGTTAGTGACATCGACCGCACAGGTGCCGGCGCTCAAGCTGCCGCCGCTGCAACTGCACCTAAATTTCCTATTCCCGCTGCTCAAGATAATATTGCAAAGCCGGCAGATACAAGCGGCAATCCCAATGATTTTCGTTCGATGGCTCAGGAAATTAAGCCTGCTGGTACACCGGGCGAAGTTACCGACGATTTGATGCAGAAAGCGATCGATCTTGGTACTCCCGGCAGTTAATTTAGAAATTCTCCATCCTCGATGCAAAGCCTCTGTATTGTAGGGTGCTGATGTCCCGCCTTACCCCTATAATTCCCGCGTCAAATCACGTTTTGCATAAGTCATGAATTGTCGAGTGAGTGTACGATAAGCTGCTATACAGTAGGGACACAACAAAGTTGTGTCCTTAAAGACTGCAATAGGGTAGCGACACAACTTTGTTGTATCCTTAAATGTTTAATTTTAAGTCGATCGCCCGACAAATTTTGCCGACAGTGCGATCGCCCAAAATTTCAATTACTAAATCCACACCATCCCCCTCAACCATCGACTTAATAAATAACTCGGGATGCAGCGCTTTCCAGAAATATTCAACAAACCGATTAATCTCAGCTTCTGACATTCCCGACTTCCCCGCCGCCATCATTTCCCGTTCCGCCTGATTGCGCCACACTTGAGAAATGCGATAATCTTGGGGATACAAAACAATCAACCGATCTAATCGGTTCCACAGCGGCAGATAGTCGTGCAGCTTCTCATTCATATCGCGCGCAAACTGACAGTCGCTTTCTGTGGAAATCGGAAACGGTGCAGTCGCCAAAAACTCGTTTAATTTGGCATCAACTACCGGATTCACACCGACAAACCAACCTTCAAAAAGTACAATATCCGCACCGGAAATAATTTCGGGTTGACTTCTATCTCCTGCACCTCCATAGGCAGATTTGTCAAACCTGGGAATTTCTATATTTTTATTAATTAAATCGGGTTTGAAGGCATCAGATTTGGGATTGTCAAGTCCTGCTAAATTGTGAGTTTGAGAACGGCGCAACTTGTCTAAAACTGCGATTCCCAAGTCAATATCGTGAGTGCCGGGGGGGCCGCGCCAAATTAAACGCGGGTCGGCTTTTTGGAGTTGTTGGCGATCGGCATAAGTCTTGTAAAGATCGTCTAAAGAAATGCTGACAGTAGAATATCCCAATTTTCCCAGAATCAGCCTCAAAACTTGGCATAAAGTAGTTTTTCCCGTTCCTTGCACTCCTAAAATTCCTTGAATTAGAGGACGATTTAAACTTTGTTTGGCAGCCGATAATTGCATTGCCAGCGGCAGCCAAAGATTCCACAAAGTTTCGAGGAAAACTGTTGACTTTAGCGGGAAAGTATGCAGTACGTCAAGAATAGAAAAGAATAAATCGGTTTTGCAGCGGACAACATCGGCTACACTGTCGGGAGTAATGCCAAAAGCGCGCGCTCGCAAATCATCTGCAAGTTCCCAAAAAGCCAGGTGCTCGAAGTCGGGCGCGATCCTCTTCGAGGGCTTCGCTAACGGGCGATCGCCGGCTTGCCATCGATGTAAAATTTCAACAGGGGTTACAGTCGATCGAGCCATCTTCTCAAAACTCTTGATGCCAGAGGGGGTTTTGTACAAATCCTATCTGCAATTGACAAATATTTCATCCTAAATCCGCGCCGATTGAAAAAGTTTTTAAGAACCTAGTTTGAAAGCCTCCACAAATAAATTGTAAGTGATACCAATTTTCAGAGCATTGAGCATATGCACCGAAAAAGAACCTACTACAGACCGCAGGCGGGCGTAAACCAGCCAGTTGGCGAACTCCGTCAACAACACCAACAGCCCGGCCGCGATAATATCCCACTCAGCGGATTGTCCCGCGATCGTCGAAATAGCTGTTCCCAAAAAAGTGCCGAACAGCAGGCTAATTAGCAGGAGCGAAATCCGCCGCCAAGGATTGTTCAGCCAGCCTCCGAAGCGATCGCCCAGAACATCAATCAATCTGTTAATTCGGGTATTCTGCATAAAAATTATACGGTTTGAGATTGGAGATTTGAAATTTGAGATGCGGAATGACTGATGAATATTGGGGTTTGGAGTACAGGCCTATAGTGGTACTCTTTTTTTTAACTGCTATTAAAAGCTAAACCGATGAGCAAACAAATGCCCCTCCCGATCAACTCCAAATTCTTACCGGGGGGAGTATGTCGCAATCTAAAATCTAAAATTTAACATCTAAAATGGTATTGAGCGATCGCGGACTTATAGCCGAGAACGCTCAAGTAATTAAGTGTAACTGTATCTTGTGGCACAGCAGACCCTGGTTTTACATTAAAAATAGTTAAGACTAATTTCGGGTGCAGTCTATCCTTTAAGCCTAAAATTTATGAATCTTAAAATTTACCAGATCGTAATTGGAGTGTCGATCGTCCTAATTACAGGAATGTTTCTAGGACGTTTTGAAATCACTATCTCCAACGGTTCAAATCAGTCCAGCGACTGGCCCTCACAAGCCACCGCACTCCCCCCAATACCCCCCGTTTCCCCAGTCGCGACAGCTTCTGCCGACACCGCCACCGATCCCAAACCCGACTCAACACCAACCCCCCCAGATCCAGAGGAGGAATTGCTTTCCTCAGTCCCTGTAAATGCTAAAGCCTCCGGCCTTTTGCGCGTCAGCAACCGCAGCGAACACCCAGTGCGAGTAGCCCTGCTGTCGAAACGGCAAGCCGAGAAATCCTATGGAAAACCCGCGCACTGGGATTTTGCGCCGGGGGAAGGCGGCGGCAAGGGACTGATGCTATCGCTGCCGGAGGGCAAGTTACAAGTCAAACGAGGAGACATTCTGGTGGTTTTTGCTCAGGATGGTTCTCGCCGCTACTGGGGGCCTTTCGTCGCCGGGGAGACATCCTCGCCCGCTTGGAACAGCACAGCCGGAGAATGGCAATTAATTTTGCAGCCGTGAACCCTTAGCTGCAGGTGCCGAGATTTTAATCGAGAAACACGGTTGATACGGTCTTATTGAGAATGATTCGGCTGTGTGAGGTTAACCTCACATAGCCGAATCATTATAAATACCAGGCATCTTGCCTGTTCTACAAAGCGTGAATTTTGTTGTGGGGAGTAGGAGCGGGGTTGCTCTAGCCCGCCCATAAAAGCCTTATTGAGAATGGTGTAACATCTCAGTTGAACCGCATTCGATCGAATTGGGAGTTTCGAGAATGCGAATCTTTCGGTAGACTCTCTATGCGAGCTAAAATTTTAAATCTAAAATCGCAGGAAGTTTCCGTGAAGGAAGTTATTAAAAATTTGTCAGAGTTTAGAAATCGCCCGTTAGCGAAGCCATCGAAGAGGCTCGCACCTTTGCTGCTATCAATTTTATGGCTGTGCGCGATCGCCTCTGTGGCTTTTTTGTGGAACCTCGGCAACATAGGCTTAGTTGACGAAACCGAACCGTTGTTTGCCGAAGCCGCGCGTCAAATGACCGTGACAGGGGATTTCATCACTCCTTATTTCAACGGCGAAACCAGGTTTGACAAGCCGCCGCTGATTTACTGGCTGATGGCCGTGGCTTACCGCACTCTGGGCGTTAACGAATGGGCCGTGCGTCTTCCCTCGGCATTGTGCGCGATCGGTCTGACTTGCCTGGGATTCTATACCCTATCGAAATCGAAGGAAGAAGGAAGTTCGGCAACGGATTCTGTAACGGATTTAACGGATGTCAGGAAGAAGGAAGAAGTCCGATGGAAGCCGGAAGAAGAAACAGAGAATAACAACTCTAAACTCAAAACTCCCCGTCTTCCCCTCTTTTTTTCTACTCCTTGGATTGGTGCGGCCCTAATAGCTTTAAATCCCCAAACTATTGCCTGGGGACGGACTGGCGTTTCAGATATGCTATTAGTCGGCTGTATGTGTTCGGCACTTCTGGCATTTTTTCTCGGTTACACTCTAGAAGAACAGAGAGAACAAGCAGAATTTTCCACTGTTTCCGCTTCGCGATTTCCGAATAAGTGGTATCTGACTTTTTACGTACTAATTGCCTTAGCAATTCTGGCTAAGGGGCCTGTGGGAATTGTCGTCCCAGGACTGATTGTTGGCAGCTTCGGGCTTTATTTGGGAAATTTTCGGCAACTTTGGCGCGAAATGCGTCCGGTGTCGGGAATCTTGATTATTTTGGCGATCGCCCTGCCTTGGTACATTTTGGTTATTTTAGCCAACGGTCAAACTTATATTGACAGCTTTTTTGGCTATCACAATTTCCAGCGTTTTACTGGAGTAGTCAACAAGCACTCGGCGCCTTGGTATTTTTACTTTTTTGTAGTGCTAGTTGGTTTTGCACCTTGGTCGATTTATTTGCCGGTGGCGATCGCCCGCACCCGTTTTTGGCAGCGCAGTTACTGGCGTCGTCAACCGCGATCGGCTCAGTTGAGTTTATTTGCCCTATTTTGGTTCGGCTGCATCTTTGGCTTTTTCACGATCGCCGTGACAAAATTGCCGAGTTATGTATTGCCTTTAATCCCCGCCGCTGCGATTTTGGTAACGCTGCTGTGGAGGGATATTATTGCAGGCAACGAATCCGATAACAGGCGGATAAAGTTAGAAAAAAAATCGAATTCTTTACCGCGAGGGCTGTTAGCTACATACATTTTCAATGTGGTATTTTTATTAATTATAGCCGGAGCCACTTTCTACTGCTACAACTGGCTGGGAGACGACCCCGCAATGCCCAATTTTCCCCAAGCAATTCAGCAGTCAGGATTGCTGATTGTCGGCGGTACGATTTGGATAACTACAGCAGTGGCGATCGCACTTTTACTTTGGAAGCGGCAACAGCGCTGGATTTTGGTTGCTAACCTCATCGGGTTAGTAGCATTTATCATCTTTGGTCTTACTCCGGCCTACAAAGTGGTTGATATCAACCGCCAGTTACCTCTGAGACAGTTAGCACAGGTTGCCGTTCAACAAAAACTGCCAGGGGAAGAGTTTATTATGGTTGGTTTCTGGAAACCAAGTCTGGTTTTTTATACCCAAGAGCCAGTGACTTACTACCGAGCTGTTACAAAGGCGATCGACTACATTAAGGAATCTAAAAACCCAACTTCTCCCTCTATTTTGTTGCTGGGATATCCAGAGAAATTTGTGCAATTAGGATTGCAGCCAAATCAATATCAATTGTTGGAAAGTCGGGGCGCTTACCAACTCGCCAGGGTTCCGAGACAAGCATTTCGATAGTGCCTGTAGTGTGAGTTCATACTTGTTAAACAAGGTAGAAAAATGATTACAACTAAGAATCTTCAACTACTTCCCGTCGAAAGGATTCACATAGAAGCTTTCTTACGAAGTAAAAGCGAGCTTGCAGCAATTTTAAATGTCATAGTGCCTAATAGTTGGCCTCTTTTCCCGGAAGCATTTTCCCTCCCGGCTGACGAAGCTTGCGAATCCAATCCGCCTCCAACTGACTGGCACAGCTACTTCTTTATTCATCCAAAAAATCAAGTGCTTGTCGGTAACGGAGGTTTCAAAGGCTCACCTGATGAGTCGGGAACTATAGAGATAGGTTATGAAATTGCTTCCGAATATTGGAATCGCGGCTTTGCAACTGAGGTAGCACAGGGAATGATCGATTATGCTTTCGCTCACGAGGAGGTTAAAGCAGTCATCGCCCACACTTTAGCTGAAAAAAATGCCTCGAATAGGGTGTTGCAAAAAGTAGGAATGAAGTTCATTGCAGAGGTGGACGATCCTGAAGAAGGCAAGATATGGCGATGGCAAATAAGCAGGGATGAATATCATCCGACTTGAACCGTAACGCCGTTTGGCTGTTTAAGTCACTGGTTTTGGCGGTAATTTGAAGGCTCTCGGTTGGAGCATTAAATCTGCCAGATTGAATAAAAGCTATAATCTAGTCACTACCTAAAACCCGAATATGGGAGCCTACAATGGTTTCAATTCTCAACAAACTCTCCTCGTTAGTCTTGGAAGGATTAGTCAAAGTAATGAGGGAAAAGCAGCAACTCAGCTTTAAACAGGCAGTTGTGAGACAAACTATATACTACGTCTCTAAACAGTTACCACCCGAAGAGAAAGATAATGGAGAACGCTACTTCATCTCCTTAGCCAATCAATGGCTTAAGCAGCCGACAGAGGAAAATGCCAAAAATGCTTCAATGGGGGTTGCCTGCGATTATATAGATGGAGGTATGAGATATTTCGATTATCCATCATATTTTCTTACACCTGCTGAGGCAGCAGGCAGTAGTGCATATGGTGCAACACAATGCGCTTTAACAGCATCTGGAAACGATTCACGAGCCGCCTATCAATGGCAAATTACTGCTTCATGGGCTATTTTGAATAACAAAGAACCACCGCTGGTGAAATAGAAATGCTTAATCAATATTTCGACGTACTAACATCCGCTTAAAGCTAGTATAAAACATAGAAGCTGCTCTCCTGTACTTAGGATGATCATTAGCCTTCCATCTGTTCGACCTACCCTCAACTTGCGTGAAACAATGGATAATGGATAGGATGCCATTTTCATTGTAAAAGTGTGGTAGCCATGACTGAGTTACTCGAACGTGCGATCGCCAAGTTGAAAACATTGTCTGCCAGCGAGCAAGATGCCCTCGCTTCAATGATTCTGGAAGAACTTGAAGACGATATTCGTTGGGATCAAGCATTCTCCCGTTCCCCAAATACTCTTGCTAAACTCGCAGCGACCGCAATGGCTGAGTATCATGCAGGTCAAACCCAAGAACTCGATCCAGAAATATTGTGAATTCACGCACTACAACCGAGTTCCGTAGATTATTTGCTGATTTACCCGAACAAGTTCAACAGCAGACGCGCGCGGCTTATCGCCAGTTCAAGGAAGACCCAAGTCATCCAAGCCTGCGTTTCAAGAAGGTGCATCCAGAGTTACCAATCTATTCGGCCAGAATTAGCAAAAACTATCGAGCCCTTGGTCAGTTGGATGCAGACACTGTAATCTGGTTTTGGGTTGGTTCACACGCAGACTACGATAGATTTCTGGGGCAGTTGTAGCAGTATCTACAGCCAGCCAATATCAATTAGAAAAGTGTATTTAGACAAGTGGAAAATTATAATCCAAATTAATGAAGCTCAACAGCAGTTGCAGCAGTCTATCGATTCGGTGAATCAGTCGCACCAACTGATCGCGATCGCAGGACAAACTAGCAATGCAGTGTTATTATCTGAATCAGACTCCGCATCGGTTGCCCGTGAAACATTGTATCTTCTCTCAGTAGCGGGGATGCGGGAATCGATTCGGGAAGGAATGGCAACGCCGATCGAGGATTGCGATCGCTCTTTGGAGTGGTGAGGAGATCCCACTATACGTGCAATAATCAGCCATATTATCTGGTACGCGATCGCCTGAACCTATGGATGCGCTAATCGGCAAAACTTTACAGGGTGGAAAGTATACCCTCGAACAAGAATTGGGAAGAGGCGGCTTTGGAATAACCTTCAGGGCAAATCACCGCTATTTAGGACAGCCTGTAGTCATTAAAACCCTCAACGAATCTCTGCGGCAGCAACCCAATTTTGCTGAGTTCGATCGCAAGTTTCAAGACGAAGCGAGGCGGTTGGCTTCCTGCGTTCATCCGAATATTGTCCGCGTCAGCGATTTCTTTGTCGAAGACGGGCAGCCTTACATGGTGATGGACTACATTGCCGGTCAGAATTTGGGCGATGTCGTACTGCCAAATCGGCCGCTGCCAGAAGAACTCGCTATTCTCTACATAACTCAAATTGGCGCTGCTTTAAAAGTTGTTCATCAAAAGGGTTTGCTGCACCGAGATATCAAGCTGCAAAACATTCTGCTGCGCCAAAACACCCAAGAAGTTGTGCTGATAGATTTTGGCATTGCCCGCGAGTTTACTGCCGGTGCAACTCAATCTCACACTAATATGGTGTCCGACGGCTACGCGCCCCCAGAACAGTATTTCGCCCAAGGAAAATATACGCCCGCAACAGATGTTTACGGTCTGGCGGCGACGCTTTACACTTTACTGACAGCACAAGTGCCAGTGGCTGCAATTTTGCGTACCAGTCAGCCGATGCCTTCGCCCCGCGATTTGCAGCCTCAGCTAAGTGCGGCTGTCAGTTCTGCGGTGATGCGGGGGATGACGGTAGAAGCTCAAAATCGCCCTGCTACCGTGGATGAGTGGCTGTCGCTGCTGCACGGGCAGCCTCATGGTGCAGCGTCGCCGAGCACCGGGCCGACGGTGGCGGTGATTCCGGGACACGGGCCTCAGTCGCCTGCGGGTTCCAGAACAGCGCCTGCTGTGGTGTCTTCTGGGGACAGCAACCGCAAGGTTTGGTGGATTTTGGGGTTCGTGGCGATCGCACTTATTGTTGCAGGTTTTGTCGGTATTGCTAGGGTTTTCTTCAACCGGCCGTCTTCGGAACCCGCACCTGTGGCCCAGGACGATCGCACTTCGGCCCCTGCAGATCCAGACGCGCGCTCAAGCCCCGCACCAATTCCCGCGCCGACACCAACGCCAGCCCCGACTCGCAGAGAAACTCCGCGGCCGGCTGCTGAAACTCCGCCGCCGGCTGCTGAAACACCAGCGCCGGCTGTTGAAACTCCAGCGCCGGCTGCTGAAACTCCAACACCAGCCCCAGCGCCAACACCAGCGCCTTCTCCGGAGGCTGCCGAACCCACACCAACGGAAAAACTTGTTGACAAAGAGTTGCCGCCAGATCGATCGCCCGCACCCAGCGAACAACCGGGAACCAATTATCAAAAGACTCCCACAATCCCTGGGTATGCCGTTGGTACGGCGGAAAGTCAGATTTTATCCGAATTGGGAGAACCGACTGACTCTCAAGCGCGGGGCTATTGGCCGAATACTCGCACCGCACTTTACGAAATATTGCCCAACCGGATTACTCTCGGCTACATTTACGATCGCGATTCGGGCCAGCTAGTACAAACAGAGGGTTCTTTTGCCCAGTCGGTGGACGATTTGGTAGTGCGAACCGCGTTAAACGGGATGGTGGGCGGCGCCAGCCGAGAGATTTTGCAAGGCTTGGGCGACGTGCAGCAGCGCCGGAGTAATCGGTTTACGTTTAGGAAGGGTTCGCTCGAAGGGATGATCGAACGCAACGAGCGCGATCGGATTTACATCGGCGTCTGGGACGACAACTTGCATAATTAGGAATTACGCACGGGTGGTCAGAAACCGGGTTTTTGCTCCAAGACTTCGTTAAAGCCGACAAAAACCGCAAAAAACCCGGTTTCTTTAATCCCCAATCGAAAATCCAAAATCTAAAATCGCTTGACTTGACGCCACACGAAATATTGTCTATGATAAAAGAACACACGAGGGGCTGTAATGGTTTCGACAGGGTGGCGAAAGCTGCTCCGTGATGCAGGTCGAGAGGGAGTCTACTCTCGTTAATATCGGCTCAAAAAAAATAGTAAATGCGAACAACATCGTTCCTTTCGCTCGCAAAGCCGTCGCTGTAGCCTAAAAACTTCTTAAGCCCGGTTTAGAGTGTATGCCACCTAACTCCGTTAACGGTAGCATAACAACCCCCAACGGATGCCCTAGCTAAACGTTTCTAGTCGGCTAGCTAGGAAAGCAATCACTAGAAAATCCCCCCATTTGGGATAAAGATGGTTCCCGCCCTGAGGATTAGAAGGGATAAACCTGTGAACGATCGGAAGGTAAATACCCGCTTTGGACGGCAGTTCGATTCTGCCCAGTTCCATAAAAAAAGTAGCGTAAAATCAATGGTTTAAGCCATTTGAAAGCCACTTTACAGCATTAAAAGGGCCCAGAGTTAACTCTGGGCCCTTTTGTTTGGGATTCAATCTAAAACCTAAAACCTAAAATCTAAAATCTAAAATCGCTCGGATCGAGCCACTAAGTAAAAATACATAAATTACCCACCCATTAGCTACGCTGCGGACTCATATAATTAGAACTTCACCCTGTCTGTGCGTTCTTGGAGCCTGTCGGGCGATATACTATTAGGCGGTAAAGCATTAAAAATCTTTACAAAGACCCCGATTTTTAAGCCTACTCCTACGAAGGACGGGTGAAAAATTATATGCTGATCGCTCAAAAGCTGGACAAATGAACCCAGGAATTGACTTACAAGGAAGTTTCGTAGAAGCCCTGATGAATTTGGGCTTACCGGCGGACATCGCCCAAGTGCTTTGGCTACCGCTGCCAATGTTGCTGATGATTGTCGCTGCCGTTTTCGGGGTACTAACTAGCGTCTGGCTGGAACGGAAAATTTCCGCCGCCGCTCAACAGCGGGTAGGCCCGGAATTCATCGGCCCTCTGGGAGTTTTAGCGCCCGTTGCTGACGGTCTGAAGTTGGTATTCAAAGAAGACATTGTACCGGCAAAAGCTGACGCGCTACTATTTACCCTAGGCCCGGTAATTGTGGTGATTCCAGTTTTTCTCTCCTACTTAATCGTGCCCTTCGGAGAGCATATGCTGATCGCCGATATGGGGACAGCGATATTTCTGTGGATTGCCCTGTCTAGCATTCAGCCGATCGGCTTGCTGATGTCCGGCTATGCTTCAAACAACAAATACGCCCTCCTCGGAGGACTCAGAGCCGCGGCTCAATCCCTCAGCTACGAAATTCCCCTAGCTTTGGCAGTATTGGCAGTCGTGATGATGTCCAATAGCCTCAGTACGATCGACATCGTACACCAGCAAGCCGGCTACGGCATTCTCGGCTGGAATATCTGGCGCCAACCCGCAGGTTTCCTGATTTTCTGGATCGCAGCACTAGCAGAATGCGAACGCTTGCCCTTTGACCTCCCGGAAGCAGAAGAAGAATTGGTAGCAGGATATCAGACTGAGTACACAGGCATGAAATTTGCTTTGTACTATATCGCTTCCTACGTTAACCTCGTCCTTTCTTGCCTGCTAGTAGCAGTTTTGTACCTAGGCGGCTGGGAATGCCCGATTCCTGTCGAAGTGCTGACAAATGCCCTGGGATTGAGCGAAACGACTCCTTGGTTGCAGGTAATTACCGGCTTGCTGGGCATTACAATGACCATGCTGAAAGCGTACTTTTTCCTGTTTCTGGCAGTTCTGCTCCGGTGGACTCTGCCGCGAGTGCGGATCGACCAATTGCTAAATTTGGGATGGAAGTTTTTACTTCCCGTTGCTCTAGTTAATTTGCTATTGACCGCAGCTTTGAAACTTGCCTTTCCCTTTGCTTTTGGCGGTTAATTAATAATAGGTAAAGGGCAACAGCTAAACAAAAATAGCTGTTAACCAATTACCTATTATCAATTAGCAATTACCAAAAACTCAAGTACAGAGAGAGAACACCATGCTAAAATTCCTCAATCAAGTAGGCGAATACGCCAAAGAGACTCTTCAAGCTGCTAAGTATATCGGTCAAGGGCTAGCTGTTACTTTTGACCACATGAGACGCCGGCCGATTACGGTGCAGTATCCTTACGAGAAACTAATTCCTTCGGAACGTTTCCGGGGTCGAATTCACTTTGAATTTGACAAGTGCATCTCCTGCGAAGTATGTGTTCGGGTGTGTCCGATCAACTTACCTGTAGTGGATTGGGAATTTAACAAAGAAACTAAGAAGAAGCAACTCAAGCACTACAGTATCGATTTCGGAGTGTGTATCTTCTGCGGCAACTGCGTAGAATATTGTCCGACTAATTGTTTGTCGATGACAGAAGAGTATGAGTTGGCCACCTACGAACGTCACGAATTGAATTTTGACAACGTGGCCCTCGGACGTTTACCCTACAAGGTTACAGACGATCCGATGGTGACACCGATGCGGGAATTCGCTTATTTGCCGAAAGGTGCGATCGACCCTCATGAAGTTTCCTACACCGATCGCCGCGCCGGTCTGCGTCCAGAGGAAATTATCGAAAAGTAAGTAATTAGTCATTAGTCAGCAGTCATCAGTCATTAGTGAAATAACCAATTATTAATGACTGCTAACTAATGAGTAAAAACGAACAATAGAAAACTAATAATTGAGGATAAAAAATTGTGAATCTAGCTGAAGGGGTTCAAATTGTTTCATTTGGCATACTGTCGGTAATGATGATTGCAGGAGCACTAGGAGTAGTGCTGTTCTCAAATATCGTTTACTCAGCATTTTTGCTGTGCGGCGTATTTACCAGCATCGCCGGCTTGTACCTGTTGCTGAATGCCGACTTTGTAGCAGCAGCGCAGGTATTGATTTATGTTGGTGCTGTTAACGTCTTGATTTTGTTTGCGATTATGTTGGTGAACAAGCGAGAAGATTTCCGCACAATTCCCAACGCTTGGGTGCGTCAAGTAGCAACAGCAGTAGTTTGCGTAGGCTTGTTTGCGCTTTTGGGTACGATGGTGGTCTCTACTCCTTGGGCTATTGTCGCGACGACAGGAGCACCTGCCGAAAGTTCGATCGTCACGATCGCCAAACATTTCTTCACCGACTTTTTGCTGCCTTTCGAGTTAGCATCAGTGTTTTTGTTGATGGCAATGGTGGGAGCAATTGTGTTGGCGCGTCGCGATTTTTTCCCGGATGAACTGTCAAAGAAGCTATCCGAAACACCTGCTTTGAGTTTGCCGGAAAGACCTCGCGAATTAGTTTCTGCCGGAGATGTGTCTTCGCCAGAATCTAAGTAATATTATGGTGCGCTTAGCGCACCATATTGTTAGTTTTTTAGTAACTTTAGATTGAGACAAAATCGCCAAATTTATGCAACTGCAACTCCAGTATTTCCTGTTATTAGCTGCCGCTCTTTTCTGTATTGGTATTTACGGTTTGATTACCAGCAGAAATGCAGTGCGCGTGTTGATGTCGATCGAGTTGATGCTGAATGCTGTCAATCTCAATTTGATGGGTTTCTCCAATTATCTTGACCCTGTACAAATTAAGGGCCAAGTATTTACCGTGTTTGTAGTTACGGTAGCGGCGGCTGAAGCTGCCGTAGGTTTGGCAATTGTTTTGGCGATTTATCGCAACCGCAATACCGTAGACATGGAAGAATTTAACTTGCTGAAGTGGTAATTAATCAATAGTCATCAGTCATCAGTCATCAGTCATTAGCCACAAACTAATGCAGATTAAAGACTGATGACTAAGGACTAAGAACTAAGAACTAAGAACTAATGACTAATGGCTTCTAGTAATTTCTAGAGTAATTCTACCCCCGAAATCAGGGATGGGGGCAGCAGGTTTCGAGAGTTGTATTTTAACTTTTTCGACTAACGGTAGTTCTAAAAGCGCTTGAGCAATAGTATCTGCTAGGCGTTCGATTAATAAAAACTTCGAGTCTTTGACTAGCTTTTGAATCAGAGTAATGGCGCTGCGGTAATCAAGAGTATGTTGAATATCATCACTTTTTCCAGCTTGCGATAAATCCAGCCATAAAGTAACATCCACTTCAAACCACTGCCCCAAAACTTGCTCTTCCGGCAGATAGCCCGTATATCCGTAACAGCGAATTCCTGTAAGTTGAATAGAATCCATTTTGCAATAAACTAAAAGTGCGTTGTCTATACCACTTTGTATTAAACCAGATAAAGTTCTCTTTCTCTTCCCTCTCTTTTTTTGCCCTTTTCCTTCTTCCTCTGCGTTCTTTGCGCCCTCTGCGGTTCAATCACTCTTATTCTATCTTAGATTTTATAACTCTCCTCCTTTCTCCAACTTGTCGAGTAAATCCTCAGCAACTTCATACCATTTCCGCCTAATTTCAGCATCTTCTGGCTTTTCTGTCAAGCTGCGCCCTTGTAATTCTGGATATTTATTGTAATATAATTCATCCACTTTTTGATAGAATATATCTTGATTGATGTTGAGATTTTTGCGTCGTTTACCAATCTTTTCTTGACGAATTATTTCGGCTTCCTCTAAGGACGTATCGGGAGGTTGCTGGCGCGAAGAAAATTTAGGTAACTCCGGCAGCTTGGGCAACGTGAAACCAGATTTGACTACACTAAAAGCTAACATTCCCGGCAATAAAACCACGCTTAAACTCCCTAGGGTTTTCCAAGGTATTAACTGGAAAATGTTGTTGTTTTTAACAATTTGAGGGTTTGGGTTAACAGGAGTATGATTGCTGGTAGCAGTTTGAGTGGTGTTTTTGAAAGGGCGGCCGACAAAGTTCATTGTCACCATTTGGGAAATTATACTGCCAATGTGAGATAGTTTTGGATCTTTGAGTGCTTCGCGGACTTCTTTTGCGGATTGGTAGCGATCGCCCGGTTGTTCTGCTAACATCCGATCCAATACCGTGGCTAAATTTGAGCTGACACTGACGTGCGATCGCCAATCCCAAGCTTTATTATTGATATCGTACAATTTTTGAGGCTTTTTGCCGCTTAACAGTACCAAAGCCGTGACGGCTAAAGCGTACAAATCGCTAGCAGCAGACACTTTCCCCAGTCGCATTTGTTCGGCCGGCGAATAACCCTGTTTGCCGATCGCCGTATCCGATTGTCCGTTAAACTGAAGTACGGCATTGGCTGCGATTTGTTTGACTGAACCGAAATCAATTAAAAAGGGTAGTTTGTCAGCGTCATGCTGAATAATATTATCCGGGGAAATATCGCGGTGAATTAAATTTTTTGAGTGGATGTATTCTAAAACTGGTAAAAGCTGAAATAGTAGTTGAGTAACTTCAGCTTCGCTAAAATTTTTACCTTGTTGCTGGCGCGATATCAATATTTCTTCGTAGGTTTGACCCTTGATATAATCTTGCACTAAAAATAAAGATGGATTCCCGCCCAAATCAGTTCGCAGGAGTTCTCGAAACCTTGGAATTTGCGGGTGTTGGAGGTGGTAAAGCATACTCGCTTCGCGATCGAACAATTCGGCCGCTTTCGGGCTGTGAACTACCGGAGAAAACTCTTTGAGCACGCAGTGTTCGTTGTAGCGGTTGATATCTTCTGCGAGGTAAGTGCGCCCGAAGCCACCGCGGCCTAATTCGCGGAGGATGCGGTAGCGTTTTTCGAGAGTCGAACCAGGGGTGAGGAGGGAGGAGTTAGACATAAACCACGGCAAATTGTTCGATTTGGGGAGTCGCCGAGCACAGTATAGCTCATTGTAGCTAAGTTTGTTTGAATGCGAGGGAAGGAACGGCGATCGCCCCAGCAATATCAATCCTCTACTCAATAGCTTTAGCGATCGTTTGATGATGTAGACTCTCCCTTATCATTATCAAAAAAACGACTAAACTAAGCGCTATTTCTGGACTATTTTTTAACTAGAATTGCTTCTCATCCTGATACTGTCGTCAAATCGAGGTGAAGTCAACTGGCAGTGCATATTCTGCACAATTGTGTCCCATTAGGTGATTCAGCTTTTGGGGAGATGTCTAATGTTTCTGCTCCCAATGACAACTTGAGTAATTTTACTTAATTGTGTCCGATCTGGAAATAGCGATTGCCTCTAGGGGTAGTTATACAAAATATAAACATTTTGTCAATGCGTAAGTCATAGAAGTAAGATACTGGAGAGCGGTCTTTTCTGAGAGTTAGCAACAATTCTATACATAAATTTTTGTCAAAAAATGTACTACTCTATGGTCTCGAGCAATAGAATATTTACCAAAGGTAAAAGTCTTCCGTAGAGAAGAGGAGAGAATAGTTATAGGACTAGAGTCTATTACATTAATTTTAATGTAATGTAATAAAGATGACATTAATTAGCATCTTCGTTCAACTAGAATAGATATTCGTCAAAAGACAGCGTAATATTAATATAAATCAAGTAACGGCTGGGCAAATTCTAAAAAAGTCTCAATCAGTTAGTGAATGACTGCAACTCCCAAAGTTCCGTTAGGTCTGCTCTGGTTTTCACATTTTATCCTAAATATTGTTGTGAGTATAGAAATAACGGGGTATGTCTCTCTACAGAATGGGCAAATAGCTACACAATAAATTGTCAAACTCCGCCATGAGGCTAGAATACAGATTGACAATTATCCTCATAGCTCTTTGAAAATAAATCATTATCAATTACTTATTAGATTATGAAAAAAAACCTAAACCAGCGCCTCACAGAACCCATAAATTTAATGGCGTTGTTGTTGATTTTTATATTTCCTTTTGCTCTAGTAGTTTATCAATTAATTGCTGAAATTGATATTAAAATTGAGTTTGCTCAAAAAGAAAAACTCGGCTTGGCTTATAACTATCCATTGAAAAATTTGCTTGTCGCTGTTATTGAACACCGCACGCAAGTCAATCAATATTTAAATGGGGACAAGTCTTTAGCCCCTGCGATCGCCAGGGCAACAGAAAAGATCGAGACGGCAATCCAAAACCTCAATGCCGTGGAAAAACAGCTATCGCCCCAATTTAAAGCTAGCCCGCAATGGCTAGCGCTCAAAACTTCCATTAATGGCAACTTGCAGCAATTAAAAAAGCAAAAATTAAACTTATCTCCTACCCAAAGCTGGCAAGCACATACAACAGTTGTTAACGATATCCTCGATTTAATTGCACACATCGGAGATGTTTCTAATCTCATTCTCGACCCATCTTTAGACAGTTATTATTTAATGGATACCGTTGTCACGCAGCTACCATTAACGATAGAGAATACGGCTCAAGCTAAAGATATCGGTGCAAAGATCGCCACTCAACAAGCTAAACAAAAAATTGCAGACAGCGATCGAGCCAAACTTTTGATTATTCGGAGTTTAATTGCACCGCCTATCCAAGCAGTGCAAAGAGGCTTGCAAATTTCGGCGAATGCTAATCCGCAAATTCAGCGGCAGCTATCCACTAGCGTACGCGAAAATTTCAAGGATATCAAAAGATTTATTGACTTACTCGACAAAGATATCATTAATGCCAATACCATCAACTTACAGCCATTCGTATATACAGCTACAGCCACAACTGCCCTAGAGTCCCAATTAAAACTTTACAATACAGCTTTTCCACTTTTAGATCGTTTATTGGAACAGCGACTCAATCAGTTAGTTGGTAGAAAATATCAAATCATCGGGTTTGCACTGCTAGTATTAGCGGTAGTGACTTACACTTTTATGGCTTTTCTCAGCAACCGCAAAAAGCGCCTGCAATTTGAAAAAGAATTACAAGCTGCTGAAGCCAAATATCGCAGCATTTTCAACAATTCAATTAATGGAATTTTCCAAGTTACACCAGCAGGGGAATATCTTAGCGCTAATCCAGCCTTGGCTGAAATTTATGGTTACAATTCTTCTGACCAATTAATTGGCAAATTAACCAATATTAAACAACAACTTTATGTAGATCCCAACCACCGAGAAGAATTCATGAAAATTATAAGCGATCGCGGCAGTGTTGCCGACTTTGAATCTCAAGTTTATCGCCGCGACGGTAGTATTATTTGGATTTCAGAAAATGCTCGCGCTATGTGTGATGAAAATGATAATATTCTCTACTACGAAGGTACAGTAGAAGATATTACCGAATACAAACGTGCCGAACAAGAAATTTATGCCGCTAAAGAAGCCGCAGAAAATGCCAACCGCGCCAAAAGCGAGTTTCTGGCTAACATGAGTCACGAACTGCGAACCCCACTCAACGGGATCTTAGGCTATGCCCAAATCCTCAAACGTTCTGTAAAACTAGGAGAACACGAACAAAATAGCATTGAAATTATCTACCAGTGCGGTTCTCACCTGCTAACTTTGATTAACGATATTCTCGATTTGTCTAAAATAGAAGCTCAGAAAATGGAACTTTACCCTACAGAATTTCATTTTCCCGCTTTTCTACAGGCCGTTGCCGAAATTTGTCGCATTCGCGCCGAACAAAAAAGTCTCAAATTTAGCTACCAACCCGATCCCGATTTACCCATTGCCATTCACGCCGACGAAAAACGCTTGCGACAAGCATTAATTAACCTTATTGGTAACGCCATCAAATTTACCAAAATAGGAGAAATAAGTTTTAGTGTCAGTTTAATTGAAAAAAATATTAATTTTTCCCATCAAACTTGCTGTAAAATTCGCTTCAGTGTCAAAGATACAGGAGTAGGAATTAAACCCGAAGAAATTGCCAAAATATTTTTACCTTTTGAACAAGTTGGATCTCGCAAAAATCAAGCTGAAGGAACGGGATTAGGACTGGCAATCACTCAAAAAATTATTCAATTAATGGGTAGTACTATTCAAGTCACCAGTCAATTACAAATGGGCAGTATTTTTGGGTTTGATTTAGAGCTATTAGAAGCCACAGAATGGGTTAATACAAGTTCTCAAACTGACAAAGGTAAAATTATTGGATTTAAAGGAAATTCCCAAAAAATTCTCGTGATTGACGATCGTTGGGAAAATCGATCGGTCATTGTTAATTTACTGACTCCTCTAGGATTTGAAGTAATAGAAGCGACTAACGGAAAACAAGGATTGAACATAGCAACTCAGGCTAAACCAGATTTAGTGATTACAGATTTAGTTATGCCAGAAATGGATGGATTTCAATTGATGGAATACTGGAAAACAAGCTTAGAATTAAAAGATATTAAAATAATTGTTTCTTCGGCAAGTGTTTTTGAAACAGACCAAAATCAAAGCTTACAAGCTGGAGCTGTTGATTTTTTAGCCAAACCAGTTCAAGCTGAAGAACTTTTAGAAAAGTTAGAACTTCATTTACAAATAGAGTGGATTTATGAAGCTGCATCATTGATGCCTTCAGGAAGGAAACCCAATTACGATAAAATTGTTCCTCCTCCTCCAGAAGCATTAGATAAACTGTTTAATTTGGCTTTGCGAGGTAATTTGAAAGAGATTATAAAACAGACAAAAACTCTTGAAGAAACCGATCCAAAATATATGTCATTTGCGTCAAAATTGCGGCAGTTAGCTAAAGAGTTTCAAGAGAAAAAAATCTTGGAAATGCTCACTCAATACAAGGAAATAAATTTATGAACAATTTAAATTCTTACTCAAATACAATTTTGGTAGTGGATGATGTCCCTGCTAATTTAGGAATCTTAGCGGATTTCCTCACTGAAGCTAGTTTTGAGGTTTTGGTCGCTCAAGATGGAGAAAGTGCTATTCAAAAAATCAATTATGTGATTCCAGACCTAATTTTATTAGATATAATGATGCCCGGAATAGACGGCTTTGAAACTTATGAACTTTTGAAAGTAAACCCCTTATGGAGTCAAATTCCTGTAATTTTTATTACGGCTCTTTCGGAAACCGATAATGTTGTCAAAGGTTTATCTTTAGGAGCAGTAGATTATATTATTAAACCTTTTCAAAAAGAAGAGGTTTTAGCGAGAATTAAAACTCATTTAGATCTGCGACATTTAACTCAAACTATTGAATTTAAAAATCAGCATTTATTGCAAGAAATTACTGAACATACGAAGGCTCGTGCCGACTTAAAACAGCTAAATCAAGAATTAGAAATCCGAGTACAAGAACGAACAGCAAAACTTTCTCAAACGCTGCAAGAATTGTACAGAAGTCAAGCTCAATTGGAGCATAATGCTTTTCACGACTCCTTAACAGGTTTGCCAAATCGAGACTGGTTGATTAAGCAATTGCAGGAGTTAATTGCAGCGAATACAAGTTATTCTGTTTTGTTTATTGACTTAGATCGTTTTAAAATTATCAATGATAGCCTAGGACATTTAGCAGGAGACGAGCTACTAAAGTGCGTAGCCAAGCGGATGCAAGGGTGTTTAAAACCTTGCCAAATAGCAACGCGAATGGGTGGGGATGAATTTGTTGTTTTAGTAGAAAAAGAAACCGGAACTTCAGTCGCTCAAAAATTATTAGAACAGTTTAAGTTACCCTTTAAGTTTAATGACTGTGAAGCGATCGTAGAAGCGAGTATTGGTATAACTTCTAGTGCAATGAATTATCAACAACCGATGGATATCCTTAGAGATGTGGATATTGCAATGTATCGAGCTAAAAAGCAGGGAAGTGGTAACTATCAGGTTTTCGATCCGCAGATGCAAGCGGATGCGATCGCACGCCTCGAACTGGAGCAAGACTTGCGAAAAGCGATCTCTCAACAAGAATTTTGCTTGTACTATCAACCTATTGTTTCCCTCATTACTGAAGAAATTAAAGGTTTTGAAGCTTTAATCCGCTGGAATCATCCCAAAGGCATAATTTCACCCGATACATTTATCCCTATTGCTGAAGAAACAGGATTAATTAATCCTTTAGGTTGGTGGATTTTAGGGGAAGCTTGCAACCAGTTACGACGGTGGCAAGAGCAATTGCCCGATCTGCCTTTAAAACTGAACGTTAACTTTTCTCCCATTCAATTCCAGCAAGTTAATTTCTTTGAACAAATTGCAGAAATTTTACAACAAACTGGGATAAAGAAAAACACTTTAAATATAGAAATTACTGAAAGTTGTCTATTAAAAACAACAAATTTAAACTTTGAATTTTTAAAAGGTATTGGTGTTGGTATATGTATCGATGATTTTTGTACTGGCTACTCTTCATTAAGTTTACTCAAAAATCTGCCAATTGATACTTTAAAAATCGATCGTTCCTTTTTGCAAAACCTGGCTCGAAATCCCAAGGATACCATTTTAATTCAAACAATTATATTATTAGGTAAAAATTTAAATATGGAAATTGTTGCGGAAGGATTGGAAACTCAAGAACAAATAGAAATTCTTCGAGAACTAGGGTGTATTTTCGGACAAGGTTACTTTTTTTCTCGCCCCTTAGATAGTCATAATGCTACGCGGCTTATAGGCTTATAATTAAAATATTACCACCTGATTTTTAACCATCAATTTGATTTGTGTTATCGGCTTTGTAATCGTTGATAAATAACCGTAATTGTTTTTCCTGAAAGCTGGCAGCCAATTCACCTACCCGTTCGGCAAAGGGAATATATTTTGCATCCAATTTTTTTAACTGTTCAACTTGTTGAGTCACAGCTTTTAAATTACCTCTCATAACCAAATCGTATAAAATTACCAGTTCTTCATCTGGTGGTGGTACTAACAAAGAATCTGAATCCGATCGCACGGATTGATTGACATTTTGAGTGAGGTGAGAGGACTCTTGATATACCCAAGATATCCCTAAATGCTTTTGTAGCAATACAAATAACTCAGCCGCCTGTAAGGGTTTGGGTAAAAAAGCATTTGCCCCCATATCTAAACTCTTATGCTGCTCAGCTTCAAAAACGCTAGCTGAAGAAACGATAATGACTAAATCTTTAAATTTAGGTTGAGAGCGGAGACGGCTTACTAACTCGAAACCATCCATTTCTGGCATTACTAAATCAGTAATAATGGCATTAAATTGGTCACGCTCGACTTCTTTTAAAGCTTCTTTGGCATTAGCAGCTTCTAGCACTTCAAAGCCAAGGGGTGCTAACAAATTAACCAGCACAGATCGATTTTCCCACTTATCGTCAACTGCGAGAATTTTCAGTTTTGTTCCCTGATAGCCAGCGATCGCAGCTTGTAGCTGAATTGCCGATTCCCATTTACTAGCAGAAGGTAAATCTAAATCAAACCAAAATTGGCTGCCAGCATTTAACTGACTGTTAACTTGAATACTACCACCCATCATTTCGATAATTTTTAAGCTAATTGCCAATCCTAAACCCGTTCCTTCTGACATCTTATCGGTATTGCCTACCTGTTCAAAAGGTTGAAAAATTTTCTGCATTTTCTCTTCGCCGATCCCAACTCCCGTATCTTCAATTTGAAAGCGGATAGTGTTGAGGGCGTTTAATTCCTTCGAGTTAGGTTCTAAGGCTACTGATTTTATGAGTTGAACTTTGAAAGTAACGCCCCCTCGATCGGTAAATTTTACCGCATTACCTAAGAGATTAATTAAAATCTGCCTTAAGCGTTTTTCATCCCCTTGCACGTTGGTGGGTAAGGAAGAGTCAAATTGACCAATAAAGCTGATAGCTTTTTGTTCGGCTCTGAGGCGAAAGATTTGGCTGACATCCTCTAAAAATGCCCAAAAATGAAATTGCGTCGGGTAAAGTTCTATTTTGCTGGCTTCGATTTTAGAAAAGTCGAGGATGTCGTTAATTAAAGTGAGCAAATGAGAGCCACATTGATAAATAATTTTTAGACTACTCACCTCTTGATGGTCTAAGTTTTTTGAACGCATGAGGATTTGAGCGTAGCCTAAAATCCCGTTGAGTGGTGTGCGAAGTTCGTGGCTCATGTTTGCCAAAAATTCGCTTTTGGCTTTGTTAGCAGCATCGGCAGCTTCCTTGGCTATTTGCAATTCTATTTCTGCTTGTTTGCGATCGGTAAGATCGGTATGAGAGCCGACTAAACGTAGGGGTTGGCCTTCCGCATCCCGCTCGACAACCCGACCTCGCGATAGTATCCACCTGTAGCTACCGTTTTTGTGCCGCATCTGAAATTCCCAACTATAAGGTTCGTTAGTTCCACTTTTTAAATAGTCTTCTAAAGAGTCTAATATCGGTTGTAAATTATCGGGGTTAACCAGTGTTTTCCAAGAGCTAAATAGGTTAATAATTTCGTTGTCTTGATAGCCTAACATGGCTTTCCATTGGGGTGAAAAATAGATGGTGTTTGTTTGGATTCGCCAGTCCCAGATGCCTTCATTAACGCTTTCTAGAGTTAATTGATACCTTTCTTCGCTTTGCCGGAGTGTCTCTTGTATCTGTTGGCGATCGCCCATTTCTTGCTCTAATGCTTGAGTTCTTTCTGCGACTTTTTGTTCTAAGGAGTGCGAATAATCTTCTAATTGTGCGTAGGACTGCTTGAGTTGCTGGCTCATTAAATTGAAAGAAGTCGCTAAAGCGCTGATTTCTTTAACGGAGGAAGCAGTTACTTTTTGCTCAAAGTCGCCGCCAGCGATCGCGCTTGTGGCTTTACCCAAACGCCGAATCGGTCGGGCTATCCATTCAGAAGTCACAATTCCCAAAACAGTTGCCAAAAATAGTGCCAAAACACATAATAAAATCGTCGTATGTCTACTCCTGTTAATTTGTTCCATAAAATCCTTTTCTGGAACCGCCATTACAATTAACCAATCAATCCCTTTACCATCTTGAAAAGGAAGAACTTGTACGAATTGTTTTTGTCCGTTTAGTAAGAAATCTAACGGCTGAGAATTTTTAATATAATTGAAATTGTTAAATCGCTCTGTTAGATATTTTGCAGTCGCTTGGGTTAAAATATCTTTGCTGTCAGTGGCTGGAAATCTTTGCCTATTTCGGTATGGTTTTTCTGATGTGGAAGTTGCCACTAGCATTCCGCTTCGCTCGATAATAAAAGTTTGTCCTGTTTTTCCAACTTTTAGAGTTTGCAAAAAATTCCCAATTAGGGATAAACGTAGAGTAGTTAACAAGACACCAGTAGCTTTTCCATTTTTATCAAAAACTGGTTGCCCTGCTGTCATTATAGGGGTGATAATAAGTTCACCAAAATGTATCTTAGTCCAGGTGGGTTTACTAGCTTCCATGCTTTCTTTGTAAGCTGTAATTCTTCGGGGATCGAAATCTTTAACCACTTTGATTAATTTTCTTCTTTCTCCTTGACTGCCAGCCAAATACATGAATACTTGGTTCGGCTTGGTTGGACTTGTTGCTTGAAGGACTAGCTTTCTTTGATCGTTACTAATAATAGATACACCTTGGCCTTTTTCATTGATAATTGTTAGACCATCTACGCTATTAAAGCAATTTTTTTGTTGCCAAAAATGACGCTCCCATACTGTCAGGTTGTCTAGGCTAAATTGACCAAGACTAATAGCATCTGCATTAATTTGATTAACTAAATGGGGAACCGCTAGATAGGTATGCAAATTCTGCTCAATTCTCGTGGCAATTTCACGGCGCAACTGTGCCGCTACATTATTCACAGCTTTCTGTCCATTTTGTAACGAAAAATATCCGGTTAACCCTACGGCTGTAAAGATTTGTAAAACAAAGGGAAGAATTAAGACACGGCGTAGCGGCATTTTCTGGAACCTAGCAACATTTGTACCCATAACTTTTTAGGAAAAATGTATTTGTCTATACTCTAGAGCAACAGACTATTCACCAGACGTAGGACTCTTCTGTAGAGAAAGGGATAGGAAAGCCATAAGACTAGAGTGCGTTACAAAAACTTTACTTTCAAACAAAAAATGTTACATTTGTTAGCATCCTCGTTGAACTATAATATGATGATACACCAAGGAAACAAAGTTACTTTTTTCCCGCCCCTGAGATAGTCAGACCGCTACGCAGCTTATAATTGAAAAATCCTGCCGCAGATTGGCTCTGCAAACTGGCAGATTAGATAGTCAGGACGCTACGCGGCTTATAATTAAAAACCAAGGAGAAGGCTAAAGCTTTATGAATAATTTATCTTTCTCAAAAAACACCCTCTTAATTGTAGATGATAATCCTACAAACTTAGGTGTTATATTTAACGTTTTAGATGAGGCTGGACTAGAAGTTTTAGTAGCTCAAGATGGAGAAAGTGCGCTGCAAAAAATAGAATATGTCACCCCAGATTTAATTTTATTAGATATAATGATGCCGGGAATTGACGGATTTGAAACGTGTTCTCGACTGAAAAGTAACCCGTCAACTTCAGGAATCCCGATAATTTTTATGACGGCTCTTGGCAACACCGATCAAAAAGTCAAAGGTTTGAGCCTTGGGGCTGTAGATTATATCACTAAACCCTTTCAAAAAGAAGAAGTATTAGCTAGAATTCAAGTTCATTTAGAGTTGCGAAACTTGAGCAAAGATCTGGCAAGCAAAAATCAATTGCTCGAAGAAAAAATTGAAGAAAAAACGACTTTAGAAAAAACTTTACAACAGTTGAATCAAGAATTAGAAAAACGAGTTGAAGACCGAACCTCTGAACTAAAACAAGCTCTACAGACCATACAACAAGCTCAACTCCAATTAATCCAAAGCGAAAAAATGTCTACCCTCGGTCAATTAGTGGCTGGAGTGGCTCATGAAATTAATAATCCAGTAGGCTTTATCAAGGGAAACCTGACTCATGCTGAAACTTATATTCAAGATTTATTAGAAATTGTTCATCTTTATCAGCAACAGTTTCCCTCTCCAGGTGCAGCGATCGCTACTCGTGCCGAAGAAGTGGACTTAGAGTATCTAATAGAAGACTTACCCCAGCTTATTTCATCCATGAAAATGGGCGTAGAACGTATTCGTCAAATTAGTGTATCTTTAAGAACTTTTTCCCGCCCTGATAGTACATCAAAAGTAGAAGCTAACCTGCATGAAGGGATTGACAGTGCATTACTAATTCTACAACATCGATTAAAAGCAAATGATACACGTCCGAAAATAGAAGTCGTTAAAGGATATGGAAATTTACCTCTAGTACCGTGCTACCCCGGACAGATAAATCAGGTATTTATTAACATTATTGCTAATGCCATTGATGCTTTAGAAGATTCTCTTCTGAAGCAAAATTTGGAACAAATTCAAGCAAATCCCAGACAAATTATGATTTGCACTGAAGTTGACCCCCAGCGAAATATTGCCATGATTCACATTAAAGATAACGGTTTGGGAATGCCCGAAGAGGTACGCACTAAAATATTTGATTATCTATTTACAACCAAGCCAGCAGAAAAAGGTACGGGATTGGGTTTATCAATTAGTCGTCAGATTGTTGTAGAAAAACATTGTGGTCAACTGAGTTGCTTTTCAGAACAGGGTGTTGGGACAGAGTTCATTATTGAAATTCCTTTAGCCTAAAGAGAGAGCGTAGGAATTAACGAATTTATTGGAGACTAAACCGACGTAGCAGGCAACGTCTCTACTCGGTCAATGAGACCCTTCATTTATACGCGCTATATAGCGGTTCAAAGCAGGATTTATCAACGCCCTTGGAGAAATGATGATTTTCATCCCCGCAGTTCCCCCAGCCAATCAATAAAAATTAAGAGAAGCCGCTAGGACTTACGCATTGACAAAATGTTTATATTTTGTATAACTGCCCCTAGAGGCGATCGCTACAGCACTTCCGGATGTTATGAGGTACAGTAGCAGCAATTAGTAAACCAGTTTTTGAGATGTTTCGGATTAATTAA
>NZ_JAUBQU010000153.1:0-11808 GCF_036701435.1 Microcoleus sp. Pol12A5 | reverse complement strand
TTGAGTAGGGGGTTGTCGAGGAGATAGATTTGTCCGACGGATAGGTAGTTTGCCGCCCGCCAGTAGGCGTTCATTTTATGTAGTTCTGAGTCGGAAAGCGGCTTTAATTGCGGGATCTCGGTTGTTCCTAGCACCATCAGCGATTGACTCCTGAGTTTTGGTTGTTTTGTAAAGTGCGATCGAGAAATGCGATGGATCTTGTAACTGACGCGGGATATTATTTTGTTACTGGTGACACTGTTTATTTTTACTTCATGTTTTGCAAGTAAACAATTGAATTGTATATCACTTTTCTCTCAATCAAAGTTTAAATCAACGTTAATTTTTGGGTAACAAGCGCGCAATTTTGACCCACGAAAGCTGGGTTGTGGGGGGTGAAAGCCTTGGGGTGTAGAAAAGATACTTCTCACGGTAGAGGTGAGAATTATTTATATGTGAAATTATTTTTTCGGGCTGCTTGCTGATGAGCTGTTAACTCCTTTCCTGCTAAAGTTTTGTATATTCGCTTAAGCTCTAAAACTGAGTATCATCCGTCAGTTGTTCACCACAAATATATTTTGATTAAAGGCTGCGGGTTGTATTCCAGAGCGACAGGGCAAAGCGATTAGCGCCGATCGCAACTCCCCAGGAACCACATTGATTAGGGCGATCGATCATCATTACTTGAAGCAGCACGGCGACTAGCAAAAGCATCTTTATTGGGTTGAACCGACAAATCATCTAACAGCATCAGCGAGGTCTTGACAATGATTACTTTATACACTGCACCATCTTTTGAGGAACTACGTAGCATCAGCCCACCCTGTCTAGAGCTTGAAACTTGGCTCCGTATGGCAAAGCTGCCCTACAACAAAGTAATCGTGATAGCACAAAGTTTTGAGCTTGCCCCCAAGGGTAAAATTCCTTTTATCGACTATCAAGGTAAAATTGTCGGTGATGCTTTCTTAATCATCGAAATGTTAAAGCAAACAGAAGGGATTGATCTTGATGCTGGTTTGACCCCCGTTGAGCGATCGATCTCTCTAGCATTTCGCCGCATGATCAAAGAGAACACTTACTGGGGCGCAGCCGAGACTCGCTTCGGTATAGAAGAAAACTGGCAACGCTTTCGAGCAGTGGTAGCCCGTGCGCTCTTCCCTGAGCTCCCATTAGAGGTATCAGAACCTTTTGCCCAAGAGTTTGGTAAAACAATGCGATCGCAGATGCAGGCTCATGGAATCGGTCGTCACAGTCATGAGGAAATTGCCCAGATAATCTGTGCTGATTTTAAAGCTCTCTCAGACTTTCTGGCAGACAAACCGTTTTTTATGGGAGATAAACCCACCACATTAGATGCGACTGCCTATGGCTACATTGGTAACTTCCTGCAGCCGCGCTTTGAAACCCCAATTGTTGATTATCTACTTGGGCGATCGAATTTATGCCAGCATTATGAGCGAATGACTCATCATTTTTTTGCCTATAGCGAAGCGCAGATCGCTCATTAAGAAACTCAATCACTGTTTAGTTTCCGTTCAACTTCATGAGCTAATCTCGTTTGTTTACACATCAACCAATTAATAACGTTACTCTAATGATTCATCACCTTTCTATTTCTGCTCAAAACCCCCAGCACGTTGCACAAGTTCTGGCTGAAATTTTGGATGGGCAACCAACACCTCATCCTTTTAGCCCAGACGGCTATATCGTTTTCCCTTTTGATGAATATGGTACAGAAATTGAAGTTTATCCCTTGGGGACTGAGATAACATCCGGTGATAATGAGGAGCTGCGTGCGTATATACAAAATACGGCTGCTTCTACATTCACAGCAACTCATGCCATGCTATCTGTCCCTGCCAGCATCGAACAAATTGAGCAAATTGCCGCCCGTGAAGACTGGCTGCTACAACGCGCTAGCTTTGGCTTTGATTTCATGATGCTTTGGGTAGAAAACAGATTGTTGCTAGAGTTTCTAACCCCCGATATGACGGCTCAATATCTAGCATTTACACAACGAGAAAATCTGAGAAAATATTTTGTTTTCCCTGAGAGCGATCCAACCTCTGCCAGCACTACGAACGAATGACGTAGGAGTTTTTTTTGCGATGGATAGTTAATAAATCAACTCTCGTTCATTCCTGACTACATCAATTTATTAACCCAAAACTTAGCTAAGATCGGGCAAGAAATTAACAAAACTCCCGGTGTCTGTGGCGGTGATGCTTGTATCAGAAATACTCGTTTTCCTGTTTGGGTGCTGGAGAGCTTTCGTCGCTTGGGTATCAACGAGTCTCGACTATTAGATAACTATCCCACACTAACGGCTACTGATTTAGCAAATGCCTGGGCTTATGCGGCAGCTTTTTCAAATGAAATTGAAATAGCTATCGGCGAGAATGACGATGATTAAGATGATGGCACGTGTTTATACTGACGAACAATTTCCCAGAGTGGTTGTAGAATTGCTGCGCCCTAGGATTCACAATATTCTGACAGTGCAAGAAGCCGGAAAGGATAACCAAAAATTCCTGACCAAGAAGTGTTAGCTTTTGCAGTAAGTGAAAATCGAGATATTTTAACTCTAAATCGCCGTTATTTTATCAGACTGCACAGGTTACAGCCTGACAATGTTGGAATTATTGTCTGTAGGGGAGAGGATGATGTAACAAGAAGGGCTGGTAACATTAATCAGGCTATTTTCTCACTTGAAACATTAACAAGTCAAGTGATTCGAGTCGATCGCACTCTCGGCGCAATCTATATCTTAAGCGATCGCCACAAAGTAAACTCAAGCAATCTCAATCCGAAAATCACTGCATCGGTTTGATTGCTGGCTAGATGCCACCGCCAATATTTCCCGCTGAAAAAACCTAGGAGGCGACTAAAACAGGGCACTGGGAAATCCGGCAAACATTGGACACAGTTGGTTGGTGGGAAACGACTCGCAGTTCGTGAGAATACCGGGGACGCGGGTCATTTTCTAACCAGATGGGCGGTACCATCATCACTTCATAGTAAGCGATCGTATGCAAAACCCCAGGCTGAGACTTCAACTCCACTGTTAAGCCCGCTCGGTACTCAAATGCTTCTTCCCAGTCTAGATTTTCATTCATATCCATATTCATAGCGATCGCGCCTCTTAATCTTGTTTCTTTTCTCAATTGTAAGCCACTACATAAACCATTGGGTACTTTCTGTTGCTTATGATACAATTTTTAACCTTATATGTTCGATCCCTGACAATTTAACAGAGAGGAGCAATTGTCAATAAGTAAATAGGATGATTTCGCCGACGGGTGAAAAGCAAGCTGCAAAGGTAGGCTTGACAAGAGTTTGAGTTGAGATGTCTCAAACAAAATAGGGGCGATGGAACCGCGCAGACGTTTATGACACAAAGGAAGAGAACCGAAGAGAATTTTAAGGACGGAAGTACAAACCAATTTTTGCCAGCTTGGCTAATATTTTATAAATAAAGAAACTCGGTTTTTTTAATAAACCGGGTTTCTGGATGAGTGAAAACTAAACTAATTTCACTTGGTTTTCTTCTTTGTCGCTGTCGCCGTATTTTTAGCAAGCGAGATCCTGCTTCATTTCTTTTTGGCAGATGTCTAATACTAAAAGTAAAATATGGCATAATATAAATATTAGTTTCATAGCTTTGCACCTATGACCGCCCAAATCACCCTAAATTTGCCAGATGAAGTCTATCACCAAGCAGAATTGCTAGCGCTGCAACGCCACCGCACCGTGAGTGAGATTCTAGTAGAAACTCTGGAAAATTTTCTCTTACCAACCGCTAAACCAGTATCAGCACTGTCTGATTCAGAAGTAATCACTCAGACTCAACTCCGGCTGCAACCAGTCCAAGAACAACGATTGAGTGAATTGCTAGACCGCCAACAATCCGGTACGATCGCATCTGTAGAACTGGCTGAATTGCAGGCATTAATCCACATATATGAAACTCGACTATTGCGACAAGCTCAAGCCTTAAATGAAGCAGTGCGGCGCGGCTTGCTCGAACCATTAAAAGGATAAGGAAAATGGCGATTTCCGAACAAGTGCGAGCCAGAGTTCGCGCACAAGCTCAAAACCGATGCGGTTATTGTCGCAGTTTAGAAAAGTATATTTTGGGAATATTGGAAATTGATCATATTATTCCTAAAGCGATTGGCGGTACTGACGAGGAAGAAAATCTCTGGCTGGCTTGTAGTCTGTGCAATAATTACAAAGGAACCCAAACTGACGCATTCGATAAGGTCACGCAAAAGCACGTTAAGTTGTTTAATCCGCGCACTCAACAATGGCCACAAAATTTTGCTTGGAGTGAAGACGCTACAGAAATTATTGGACTTACAGACTGCGGTCGCGCCACAGTCACAGCACTACAACTAAACAATAATATTGTTGTTAGTGTCAGGCGTCAGTGGGTTAGTGCTGGATGGCACCCGCCCACAGATTCAAGTATTTCATAACAGATATTATTGTCAATATAAAAACCGCTGTGGCCGCTCGCAATTAAATCTGAAGGGGGCCTTAATGCTACCAGTTAAGAAAGAAAAGAGTAAGAGTCATAGCAAGAATTTCCTATTTTGAACAGGCAAGATGCCTGTTCCACAATAATTATTGGAGATGTCTAATGATGATTATTAATCACACCAATCGTAATACTGAGGTATACCATCCCAAAGAGAATAAAGCTTTAAATTTCCCCATAGATAAAGTTCACCATCATTTTTGTACTTCTTTTTTGCTCTGAACACCTTTTCTGCATTTAAATAGGAAAGAGCAGCAATCCCTGTATCTGGGATCTCGTATCCTCGAAAAGAATCACCAACTATACTGACCGTAGTCCTTGGGAGTTCCATGAGTAAAGCAGCTCCTTTTGAATCTCGAAGAACTATCGCAAA
Source organism: Microcoleus sp. Pol12A5 (assembly GCF_036701435.1). NCBI lineage: Bacteria > Bacillati > Cyanobacteriota > Cyanophyceae > Oscillatoriales > Microcoleaceae > Microcoleus > Microcoleus sp. Pol12A5. The sequence goes on along the minus strand of NZ_JAUBQU010000153.1, from coordinate 6,916 downwards.
ACAGTTCCAAATCATCCCATAGTATTTAGTAGCACGAAAAATCTTACCTTCCAGCGTATCTGTTAAACCATTTAAATTGAGTAAATATTTCAAGTGGTCAGGTTTTACTAGACTAGATTTATCACGAATAATACGCTCGGCGGCGTAAAAAGACCAGCGACTCACCTCGTCTGAAGTTGCTAATTTTATCCGTGTCTTTTGTCTAGCGGCGAAGCGTTGAGCACAAGGCAAGTATCGTGAAGTTGTTACAAAAAGTCCTTGATTTGCTCGTTCGTCTTCAACAACAGCACTTAAAGCTTGTACTGCTTGAAGGTCGATTGGATTGGATGTGGCGTATCTCTTAGCTTGCACTAGAGTCACAACTTCACCAATCACATCGTTAGAATACAGGCGAATATCTACACCACCGTCAGATCGACCAGAACCAAGTTTAGTGTGATACCCGTTATTACGAAATATCCCATCAAGTAAAACCTCAAACTTTCTGGGATCGAGGTGGTATAAATCATCAGGAGATTTATGAAACCGTTCATAAACCTCTTCATACAGATCCGAAAAATCTGGTTGTACTAAATCGCAAATCCATCGCCATTCAAAGTAGTTACGATATGCTTCTTTTAACTCTTCATCAATAACCTCAAATGTAAATACTCCACCTCCATAATTCTCGACGTAGAACCCAGTATTCTGAGTTAGTTCGTCAAATTCATCGTATAGTTTACCATAGTTATATAGAATTTCGCCAAGTTGCCCAGAAGCACAGAGAACTAAAACGCATGGATTTTCTGGTGGTTCATCATCAAAATGTTCATTCCATGACTTAAATGTGCAATCGTGCCATAATTCTTTTTGTTGCGCCCACGAACGGATAACTGATTTGAGATATTCAATATTTTTCTCAAGGCGAACGTCTTGCATATGATTAAAATCAACTGTTCTTATCAATATTATGAATTTTGGCGAGGATCGTTAGAGGGAGGATGCCACCCTGCCCTAATCCATAAACGACGAGCTCGGATAATTGCTCCTTCATTATGATATAGATCGTTAAGGTCTAATCGATCGCAGGTTCCCCTACCTGTTGGAGTAATACCCATTATTTCTAAACCATCCGCAGACCAGTTAAAATGCTCAGACCATTGCTGTTGACGGGGGTTAAACAAAGTTACTTCTTGTTCTGTTTCTGGGTCAGTACCCGTGACAAAATTATAGCGATTATTATTACAGCGATGACAAGCTAAAGCTAAGTTTTCAAGCTCATCGCTACCACCAATCGAGCGAGGTAAAATATGATCTATCGTAAATAGAGTAGAGCTACTTTCTTCTGCTGAATGGCAATATTCACAAAGAAAATTAGCTCTACTTCTTACTAAGTTTCTAGTAGCGCGGTTTACGGACATGAGGCTGCTATAACTTTAGCGTTAATTAAGGTAAAAATCCGATCTAGTTCTAGTAAGCTTGCTAATTCTACAACCTCTTCTGAAGTTAAAAGATTAGCCTTTTTTCTGTCGGCTAGCTCTTCTAATCGGGCTTGCAGGTTTTCCGTAAATTTGAATAAGTAAAGATTTCTGACTTTCTGAATCGAAATCTCACGATCGATCCAGTAGGAAGGTTGTACCATAAGTTCAGCTATCATGGTGATTCAATTACTCCAATTACTACATGGATAGTTTTGATTATATCATGAGAACCAAAGGATTACTTTAGAAAGAGCCGACCTACTTACGCAAGGCGCGATCGAAGAAACCGGATTTTTTACCGAATCTGTCTGCTAAAACAAATTATTGCAAAAAACCCGGTTTCTGACCGTACAGTGCGTAAATCCTGCTAACTTGACTTAGTTGTTTTCTTGGCTGTTGTCGCAGTCGCCGTCTTTTTAGCAGTGGTTTTCTTCGCCGCAGTCTCCGTCTTTTTAGCAGTGGTTTTCTTCGCCGCAGTTTCTGACTTCGCCGCAGTGGTTTTCTTCGCAGTAGTTGTTTTCTTCGTTGCAGTTTCCGATTTCGCCGCCGCAGTCTTAGTTGACTTCTTCGACTTGCTGCTAGATTTTCCGCCGCCCGCTGCTTCCTTCGCTGCTAACAAATCCAGTGCTTTTTGTAAGGTGAAATTCTCCACAGATTCATCCTTAGCCAAAGAAGCATTGATATCGCCGTGTTTGACGTAGGGCCCATAACGGCCGTCGTAAACATTGATAAGTTCTCCCGATTCTGGATGCGCGCCCAATTCCTTCAAAGGTGTAGCTGTTTTGCTGCTGCCGCGGGCGGCTTTCGGTTGGGCTAACATTTCCAATGCCCGATCGAGCGTTATCGTCAAAACATCATCCGGCGGTTTGATCGATCGATAATCTTTCCCCACCTTACCCTGGTCATGCACCACATAAGGCCCGTACATCCCCAAATTAGCTTGCACCTTCGCCCCCGTCTCCGGGTGAGTACCCAACAAGCGAGGTAAAGTCAACAAACTCACCGCCATATCCAGCGTCACGCTATCCTTATCCGTCCCCTTCGGTAAAGAAGCCCGCTTCGGTTTCTTGTTCGTTTCCGAAACTTCCCCTAACTGAACGTATGGCCCATAACTGCCAATCAGCACATAAATCGGTTCCCCAGTTTCCGGGTGAAGACCCAATTTTTCCGGGCCTTCGGTTTTTTGCTTTAACAGAAACTCCACTTGTTCCGGATCTAAATCTGCCGGCGTCAAATCTTGGGGAATAGATGCTTTTACCAAGCCTTCTTCGCTTTCAGATTCCAGATAGGCGCCGAATTTGCCGATGCAGACTTTAGCAGTAATATTCTCCAATACCACAGTTCGGGCAACTTTCGCGTCAATCTGACTTTCCTGTTCTTTGACTTGGGTTGCGAGTCCGGTTTCCCCTGTATAAAACTTTTGCAAATACGGCAGCCATTTCGCCTCGCCCGTGGCAATTTCATCGAGGGTTTGTTCCATTCGGGAAGTAAAACCGGTGTCTACTAAATCAGGAAAATGTGTTTCCAATAAAGTCGTGACGGCGAAAGCGGTGAAGGTCGGAATTAGGGCGTTAGCTATTAATTTGGCATATCCCCGATCGACAATTGTACCGATAATACTCGCATAGGTACTCGGACGGCCCACACCTTCGCTTTCGAGCATTTTGACCAGAGAAGCTTCCGTGTAGCGGGCGGGAGGTTGAGTTTCGTGACCAACTGCCTCTAAATCCTTACAATTAGGTTTATCCCCCACCTTCAGCGCCGGCAAAATCACCTCTTGGTCTTCCAACGCCGCATTCGGATCGTCGGAACCTTCCACGTAAGCCCGCAAAAAGCCTGGAAAATCAATCCGTTTGCCGCTGGAACGGAAACCGGCATCTTCTACCTGAGTTTGTACCGTAACGTGAGTTTGGCGGGAATCGGCCATTTGAGAAGCGACTGTCCGCTTCCAAATCAAATCATAGAGGCGGAAATCAATCCCATCCAATCCCGTTTGCTGCGGAGTCCGAAAAGTGCTGCCTGCCGGACGGATAGCTTCGTGGGCTTCCTGGGCGCCTTTGCTTTTGGTGGTGTATTTGCGCGGTTGGGGGCTGAGGTATTCGCTGCCGTAAAGTTCTTGCACGCAACTGCGCGCCGCTGCGATCGCCTGTTCGGACAAATGTACCGAATCCGTCCGCATATAGGTGATAAAACCGCGTTCGTAGAGACTTTGGGCAATTCGCATAGTTTCCCGCGCACCCAGCCTCAGTTTGCGGTTAGCTTCCTGCTGCAAAGTCGAGGTTGTAAATGGTGGCGAGGGTTTGCGGGTGACTGGCCGTTCTTCAATATTCCCGACAGTCCAGGGTTTGTTTTGAATGCGTGAGAGTAAAGCCCGCGCCTGTTCTTCGTTCAGCAAAAGTACACGGCGGCCTGCGATAATTTGCCCGGTATTTTCATCAAAATCGCTGCCGTTTGCAACTTTTACATTGCCGACTGTCACGAGTTTGGCATCAAAGGAAATTTTGCCCTTTTCCAAAAGGGCTTTTAAATCCCAGTAACTACCTTGGCGGAAGGCGCGGCGTTCCCGTTCCCGGCGCACCAAAAGCCTGACTGCGACTGACTGTACTCTACCGGCGGACAAACCCCAAGCGATTTTTTTCCACAATAGCGGAGAGAGTGTGTAACCGACGAGTCTGTCGAGAATTCGGCGAGTTTCTTGGGCTTGTACTACTCGATTGTCGATATCGCGACAGTGAGTTAAGGCGTCGCGGATAGCTTCGCGGGTGATTTCGTGAAACACCATCCGCTTGATGGGAACTTTGGGTTTGAGGATTTGCAGCAAATGCCAGGAAATGCTTTCGCCTTCTCGGTCTTCGTCAGTAGCTAGTATCAGTTCTGTGGCGTCTTTGAGGGCGTCTTTGAGTTCTTTAACAATTTTCTTTTTATCTTTCGGGATGACGTAGAGGGGTTCAAAGTCTGCTTCCACGTTTACGCCCAGTTGCGCCCATTTTTCTCCTTTAACGGCTTCTGGTATTTCTTCGGCGGAGGATGGTAGGTCGCGGACATGGCCCATCGATGCCTCTACACGGTAGGTGGAGGGCAGGAAGTTGCGGATGGTGCGGGCTTTGGTAGGAGATTCGACGATGACTAAGGTTGACATGGCATCTTTTAAATGTGGATGGCAGCGCAGCTAGAGGGTCTAAGTTAGAGAGTTTAGGTCAGATGTCAAGGCTTCTTTCAAATTTGGGCGATTATTTTCAAACTACCTTAATTTTTAACTTACTGCCGATCGGGTTGCAGGTGACAAGCTGATGGGATTTTACTGCTTTCGGGGCAGAGGCTGCGAATCGCCTCTCTACAAGATGCACTCCTTGGATGACCTGACTTTAGCAGAATTGTCGGTAACTGGATGTTGAGACTGCTGGATGCGGGCGGATGGTTCCTCAATCTGGTTGTAACTTGAAGGTTGGGGCGACCGATTTTAGATTTTAGATTTTAGATTGGGAAAGATTTACTGAGTACAGGTTTTGGGCTTTGGTACAGTACGCTGTGCAGCATCAGCGTGGCGATCGGAAAAAAAGCAATCACAGAGGATTAAAATTACTTGAGCGATGGAGTAATTCGATGAATAATTCTATGACAGTTGAATTCGACCATCTTTTCATCCTTACTGATATTGGTGCTTCGGAAGCTAATCGTTTATCATCCTTCGGTTTAGTTGAGGGTGGATCTCGCATTCATCACGGACAAGGTACAGCCAATCGCTGTTTCTTTTTCCATAACGCAATGTTGGAATTGTTATGGATTCACGATCCAGAAGAGGCGCAGTCTGAGCCAATTCATCAGACTCGTCTTTGGGAGCGATCGACAAATCGGAATAATGGTGCGTGTCCATTTGGCATCTGTTTGCGTCCAGCCAAAGGTGCTGAGGACACAGTTGCATTTTCAAGTTGGGCATATCGTCCACCTTATTTATCTGAAACTATGAGTATTGCAGTAGGAACAAATAGTGATGTGTTGACTGAACCCATGCTTTTCCAAATTGCCTTTGGTAAACGTCCAGATCGAGACTCGGCCCCTAAGTCACAGCCTTTGGATCATGGTGTTGGTTTCCGGGAAATTACTCGTGTAGAATTAGTCAGTCCTGCTGCAAATAATCCGTCACCTGAACTTCAAGCAGTGCTTGAGACAAATCAATTAAAATTGCGGATAGGAACCGAGTATTTTGTCGAGCTCGGTTTTGATGGAGAAGTGCAGGGACAACAGGTAGATTTCCGGCCTGGATTGCCGCTTATTATCAGTTGGTAATCAAAACCTGTAAAACAATTAATAATATGGCTTCACTATCCAACGAACTGCGATCGTTCGTACAGAATGCCCACTGACAATTACAGGAACATTAGAGGCCATTGAGAATTTTTCAAGTTGGCTGAGTAAACTAGAGATATAGTAACCCCCTATTTATTGAGAACTGGAAAATGGAGACAATTACTGACCTGCCAGGGTATCGCATAACAGAGCAACTCTATGCAGGATCTCGCACTTTAGTCTATCGCGGTGTTCGGGAGAGCGATCGCACTCCAGTCGTCATCAAACTGCTGCGAAACGAATACCCCAGCTTCAGCGAACTGCTGCAATTCCGCAATCAATATACCATTGCCAAAAATCTACGTCTGCCGGGAGTGGTTGAACCCCTCGATTTAGCACCTTACAAAAACGCCTATGCTTTGATAATGGAGGACTTTGGAGGAGTTTCCCTGTCTACTTATATCCCGTCAGCAACTAATAAAAACCAACCCGATAAATCTGTATTTTTAGAAAACTTTCTCAACCTAGCCCTCAAACTAGCAAATATTCTCCACTCTCTATATCAAAACAGAGTTATTCATAAAGATATCAAACCCGCCAATATTCTGATTAACCCACATAGCAAAGAAATTAAACTCATTGACTTCAGTATTTCTTCCCTGCTGCCGAGAGAAACCCAAGAAATCCAGAATCCCAACACCCTCGAAGGAACCTTAGCTTATCTCTCCCCAGAAAAAACAGGAAGAATGAATCGAGGCATTGACTATCGGAGTGACTTTTATTCCCTCGGTGTGACCTTCTATGAATTGTTGACAACACAGTTACCATTCGAGTCAGACGACCCAATGGAGTTAGTGCATTGTCATCTAGCAAAACAGCCGATTCCGGTACATCAAATCAAGCCAGAAGTTCCCCTAATTTTATCGCAAATTGTTAGTAAACTGATGGCAAAGAATGCGGAAAATCGCTATCAGACTGCATTAGGACTGAAACACGATTTAGAAAATTGTCTGGCTCAGTTACAAAACACGGGTAACATTGAGACGTTTGCATTGGGAACGCGGGATATTACAGACCATTTCCTCATCCCCGAAAAACTCTACGGCAGAGAAACAGAAGTTGAAACATTATTAGCAGCCTTTGAGCGAGTCAGCAGAGGCAGCACCGAA
>NZ_JAUBQU010000287.1:0-1428 GCF_036701435.1 Microcoleus sp. Pol12A5 | reverse complement strand
CCCTCTTCTGTCACTCTAGGCAGAAGAAAATAAGAATTCCCTCTCATTCATCAAGTAAGAGAAGGGATTTGGGTAAAAATTCATGTTAGCTCTTAATCGAGCCAAACCTGTAGATAATTGTGGAATCGGAAAAACTCTTAGCCACTGTTGTATCAAGTTAAAGCTAATTAAAGGTTGCAGCATTAATCTCAAGTTATTGAGATGGCTTTTCCAACTGTTTTTCTCATCCCAGTCTTGATGTTGCTCAAAGCGGTGGAGAATTGGGCAGTTTTTTGCCGATGAAGTGTTGGGTAATGAAGTCCGGGAGTTGACGGCTGTATTAGACCTACTATAGAGGCTGATCATCAGGTAAGCACTACAAATGATTTCCCACCATTTTTCAATCTGTGAATATTGGGTGACTCGGAAATCCGCCCATCCTAATTCACTTTTACTTTGTCGAAAACCATATTCAATCCAAGTCCTATTTCCATACAAATTCCCAACTTCTTTAGCTAAAACTCCCGGAATTTGTGTCATCACATACCAGGTTGAATTTTCGAGGATGGTCTCTATATCCGTTGTGATCTCCCAGTAACGCAATTCTCTCTTTTTTCCATAAATAATTTCTCGAATGTAGCGGACTTCTCGGCTTCCATCGGCAAATATCCGCTCAAATTTACGCCATTTGTTAGCTCGAACCCTTTGCTCTGACGGCAACCGTACACCGTGGTTACTCCGAATCGCTACAGCAAACCGAAGGTTTAATCCTTGTAAACAGCGAATAAAGGTACTCGTACTTTCTCCATATAAGCTATCAGCCAGAACATAGTCTATTTCAAACCCCATTGCTTTAATTTCTCTAATCATCTGGCTGGCTATTTGGGGTTTGCTTAGGTAACTATCCTTTAGTTTAAGCCGTTCTTTAGGTTTATAAACTTCAAACATTAATGGGAAAGTTAACCCATCTATTAGACCATAGCTCACTACAGCCACTATGCCATTGTCAATTTTTCCAAGTCGTCCTAAATATTGTCTAGCTACATAATCTGTGGCTTTTCCCTTTTTTGGATCTCCTGTTTCGTCAATGATGAGAACGATTTTTCGATCTTTAACAATTTTTAAAATTAATTCTAGCCTTTGCCTTCTCAAGGCTTGAGCCTCCCAGGGTGATTGGGCAAGAAAGTGATGCAATCCTTGAGCATTTTCTAGCCCCATTATCTCTGCAATGGCTGGTAGTGTCTTACGTTTAATATCAGAAATTATACCAGCATGAAGATGTGTAAAAGCTTCAAAGCTTCTGACTTCTGAAAACAGATTTCTGTAATAGCTACAATACTCATCAATCAATTTCAATGTCGAATCAGCTTGGCGAGGCTTAACCATAGACCCAGCTCAGGTTTGAGAGATTTTGTCCTATTATACTCTGCCTAGAGTGACAGAAGAGGA
>NZ_JAUBQU010000286.1:0-1445 GCF_036701435.1 Microcoleus sp. Pol12A5 | reverse complement strand
ACCCAAAACTGGCGATTCAATTGATTGATTTCCGCTTGCAGGGGTGCTATTTGCTCCTGCAGTTGTGCCAGTCGTTGCCTATCTGTTTCCAAAGCGAGGCGGGTTGGCTCATCATCGGCGGGTGCAACAGCATTCTCAAACGTCAGGCGATTGATTTCCTTGTGCATGATCAACCGTTCAGCCTTCAAGGGTGCAATCTGCAATTTTAACACTCTCAGGCGTTCTGCTTTTTGCGTCGTGAAATCAGCATCAAACCGATTATTCCAACAGGTGAGAATATCCGGGATATCATTCTCCGCAACAGGTTGCCGCTTATCATCCAGCGAAAACCCATCATGATCCATATCGTAAAACCAAATTTTGTCCGTCGTACCGCCGCGAGTAAATAACAGTACGGCCGTCGAAACACCCGCATAGGGTTTAAACACCCCAGAAGGCATCGACACCACCCCATCCAGTCGATTAGATTCAATCAGCTTTTTCCGAATTTCCTGGTGTTGGTTACTCGAACCAAACAGCACCCCATCCGGTACAATTACCGCACAGCGTCCCCCCATATCCAACACCCGCAGAATCAGATGCAAGAATAGCAGTTCTGTATTCTTGCACTTCGTTGGCAGCGTGGGGTTAATATCCGACTCATCCATCTTCCCCTTAAACGGGGGATTCATCAGCACCACATCCAAGCTTTTCTGATCCTCAAAGGATTTAGAAAGCGTATCCATGTAGAAAAAGCGGGGATGCTTAATCCCGTGCAGCATCAGGTTCATCGACCCAATCCGCAACATCGTCATGCCAGAATCATTATCGTATGCAGTAATAGCTTCTGTTTGCAGAAACTCCCGTTCTTCGTCGCTGAGTAAATCTCCGATTAACTGCCGTTTTCCTTTCTCATCCGGTTCGCTGTGCTGTTCTAAAATGTACTCGTAGGCATTCACCAAAAACCCACAAGTCCCCGCCGCCAAATCCCCGATTCGTTCCTTCGGTTTCGGGTCAACCATCTGCACCATCATGCGGATAATATGGCGAGGCGTGCGAAACTGTCCGTTACGTCCCGCACTATTGAGTTTACTTAGGAGATATTCGTACAAATCGCCCTGAACATCCTGATTTTGTTCCGAGATTTTCATCTCATCAATCAAGTTGCAGACTTCTATCAGCGTCGCAGGTTTGCTGATTTTAAACTCAGCATTCTACATATATCGCTCAAAAGAACTCCCCTCAGTCCCCGCCGTCCGCAACCAGGTAAAAACGCGATCGCGAAGATGCTTGAGAGCCTGATCTGCCTTAAAGTTAATCCAGTGCGACCACCGCAATTCTGGGTTAATTTGCGTTTCAAACGGTTGATTGCGGCGTTTTGCCTGTTTCTCGCGCTGGTTCTCAGCGTCGTCTAGGCGTTTGAGGAATAGCAGATAGGAGAATTGTTCGATGGAATCCATCGGGTT
>NZ_JAUBQU010000285.1:0-1456 GCF_036701435.1 Microcoleus sp. Pol12A5 | reverse complement strand
TATATCAAGAAATTGACTACGTGCAAGAAGGTAAAAATTCCGATCGCTTTAGCCATAATTTTCGAGAATATCCTCAAGTTATTGTCCCAAAAGTCTACTGGCAATACACGACTAAAAAAGTGCTGACTCTCGAATACGCACCAGGTATTAAGGTGGACGACCGCATTAGTTTAGAGGCGATTGGAGTCGATATTGTGAAGCTTAATCAACTCGGAATTTGCTGCTATTTGAAACAGTTGTTAATTGACGGTTTTTTTCAAGCTGACCCGCATCCGGGAAATTTGGCGGTGACAGAAGATGGTAGCTTAATTTTTTATGATTTTGGGATGATGGCTGAGGTGAAGTCTCTGGCTAAAGACCAAATGGTCAAGACTTTTTTTGCTGTGCTGAGAAAGGATACTGACGAGGTACTCAATACTTTAATTACTATGGGCTTAGTTGAGCAGATGCCGGATATGATGCCGGTTCGCAGGTTAATTGCTTTTCTGTTGGATAAGTTTATTGATAAGCCGATCGACTTTCACGCTTTTAATGAAATAAAGAACGAACTTTATATCATGTTCGAGCAGCAACCATTTCGCTTGCCTGCACAAATGATGTTTATTGTCAAGTCAGTGACGACTCTCGACGGCATTGCTAGAACTCTCGACCCTCACTACAATTTCATAGCGTCCGCTCAGCCTTTTGTCAAGAGTATTGCGGTGAGTAAGGGGCGGGGAAATGCGATCGGAGAATTGGTAAGGCAAGCGCGAAGTTTTATTACATATAAGTTGCAGCAGCCCAGTAAAGCGGAAGTTTTTTTCAAACGTTTAGAGAAACGGATAGAAGATGGCGAGTTGCAAATAAGAGTGCGAAATATCGAGAGCGAAAGAGCCTTGAAACGGATTAATTTAGCCCTGAAAACTCTAATTTTTGCTTGTCTGACTGGTTTTGTGTTTCTGTCGGGTGCTGTGCTGCTGGTGGGCGGATATCAAACGGGGGCGATCGCAGCTTTTGCGGTTTCGGGATTCTGTGGCTTGTTTGTGTTGCGCTCGTTGTTAGATTTGTTGGTTAAGGAAAAGCTCGATCGAATCGTCGATTGATAAATATACTGGGTAATTGGGAATTGCGATCGTAAGCTGCTACGCATTTAAATTGAATCCAGATCCTGGCTCTGGGGCCGGTTCTACAATAGCACAGGGTAGGCTGACGTTGGTACTGCCAACTCAACTTGTTAACATAATTTGCGACTTTAGGTAGGGGCGGATACTCAAAGCACGAAGTTATACTCCTAACATATATTAAACGCGATCGCCCGCCCCTACAAAAAATGTACGCCCAAACATTGCTAAAACCAGACGGCCGCCCACTCACACTGTACAGCCGCTACCCAATCCCACAAGGTATCGCGGCCGTAAGTCCCAGCAATGAACCCGTAGAGGCAAACCCCCACTTTCGCTGGCATCCTTTGCGGGGG
>NZ_JAUBQU010000284.1:0-1459 GCF_036701435.1 Microcoleus sp. Pol12A5 | reverse complement strand
GAGAACCGCTCAAAAGAGTGTATAATTTTTCGGGGATGCGATCGCCCTCATACATCACAACTTCTCCCTGTCGGTAACTCCGAATTGCTGTATGTTCTTGCAATCGCTCTAATTCAGTTTGGTTTAAGCTGGCAAATATTCCAATTTTAGCCAGTTGCTCAACAGTTGATTTCATACCTTTAACTCTACCCGCTCGGAGTCTATTGACAGTATAATAACGGTGAATTCAGAATATATCGAAACAAGCAGAGCCATCTACGAAAATGCAGAACCAGAATATCAGCGATATTATTTTGATGAGATAGCTGGCGGATTTGTGCTAATTCACCAACAACATAATCTTAATAATTCGGAAATCTTTGTGGCTGAAGTTTTGGCTAAAATAGGGAAGAGAGTTAGAATGTTGAGCGAGCAAGCAGCAGAGGGTGTGAGAACGCCAGATGCTGAGATTGACGGTGAGATTTGCGAATTTAAGGAGTTAACAGAACAGACTCAAAACATCAGAGACCGAGTGCAAGAAGGCATCAGTAGAGCAAAAAAACAAGGTGCAGTAACGGTTATTTTTCACGTAAACCGAAAGAGTTACGAGTTTTGGAAGGTAAACGACGGCATCAGAAAAGCTTTTTAGTGGGACGACACACAACGGATTCAGAGCATTATATTAGTATTCAATAGCGAAGAATCTCAAGAAATTACTAGGGAGGAATGGGAAAATGGAAGACGTTTTTAATGAGTTTGAAGAAATTATACAAAGAGGATTAAAAAATAATATGCCGCGAGATGCCAAATTGATAACTGTTGGGCAAATTCTTTATGCAGTTACCCGCGATGAGCTGACAAATAAAGAAGGTTGGCAGCTTGAAGCAATGCTGGGAGGCAGAAAAAACTGGGAAGAGGCACTTGAGTACAGCATTTTTGGCTATCCAGTAGATACAGAAATGCCATCTTTAGACAAACCTCTGGTTATTGCAGGCAAAACTTTTCATTCTCGCTTGATGACGGGGACGGGAAAATATCGCAGCATCGCAGAAATGCAGCAAAGTGTCAACGCTAGCAGGTGCGAAATTGTTACCGTGGCTGTGCGGCGAGTGCAAACAAATGCTCCCGGTCATGAAGGATTGGCAGAGGCTCTCGATTGGACTAAAATTTGGATGCTGCCAAATACTGCTGGTTGTCAAACTGCGGATGAGGCGATTAGAGTAGCTCGTTTGGGCAGGGAAATGGCGAAACTTTTAGGGCAAGAAGACAATAATTTTGTCAAGTTAGAAGTGATTCCCGATGCTAAATATTTGCTGCCCGATCCGATCGGCACTTTGGAAGCTGCAGAACAATTAGTTAAAGAAGGTTTTGCCGTTTTGCCCTACATCAACGCCGATCCCCTGCTGGCAAAACGCCTCGAAGAAGTCGGTTGTGCGACAGTCATGCCTTTAGGTTCGCCCATCGGTTCAGGGCAAGGGAT
>NZ_JAUBQU010000152.1:0-12626 GCF_036701435.1 Microcoleus sp. Pol12A5 | reverse complement strand
TATAGCAGAAGGAAGAAGGAAGAGGGAAGAAGGAAGAAGGAAGAGTTAATATTAGCAAGGATTTCAGCGATCGATAATGTCTTTGTTTTAATTTCAGAAACGAGATGACAATTCCTGGAAGAACGAGCTAGGGTAGCTGTAGACATCTATTTCCATGCCAGAGATGCACCTCATCAAATTTCTCTTACTGCTCTAAACATGGCAAAACAACTAGCAATACAAACTCGCGGGCTGACGAAACAATTCGATCGCCATATAGCTGTCAATGACATCGATTTGCAAGTAGCAGCAGGCGAAGTATGCGGACTGATCGGCCCCAACGGTGCCGGCAAAACTACCTTGCTGCGAATGCTGGCGGCGGCTGAGGAACCGACTATAGGGGAAATTTACATCAACGGCGATAGGTTGTTGCGCGATCGATCGCACCCGATTCTCAAACAGCGCATCGGCTTTCTTCCCGATGACTTTCCCCTCTACGACGACTTGACTGTTTGGGATTATTTAGACTATTTTGCCCGACTCTACAACCTCCAGCAACCCCGCCGCCGAGAGCGAATCAACTCCGTGTTAGAACTGGTGCAACTAACCAACAAGCGCAACAGCTTAATTTCCACCCTGTCGCGGGGAATGAAACAGCGCCTCAGTTTGGGAAGAACTATTATCCACGAACCGCTATTGTTGTTGTTAGACGAACCCGTTTCTGGCTTAGATCCGATCGCCCGAATGCAGTTCCGCGAAATTATCAAAGTTTTGCAAGAAGCCGGCATGACCGTAGTCATATCATCTCACGTCCTCAGTGACTTAGCCGAACTTTGTACCTGGGTAGGCATCATGGAACTCGGATATCTGGTCGAAAGCGCACCTTTACAAGAACTTTACAAACGCCTCAGCCGCCAGCAAATTTTTATGTCGGTTTTAGCAAATAAATTAGAAGCGCTAACATCGGAATTAAAAAACTTTCCTTGGGTGGAAAATTGGGCAATAATCCCGGAAACTCAGCAGGTGTGCGTTGATTTTTCAGGAAGCCCGGAAGATGCAGCCAATTTATTACGCGAACTCGTCGCGGCCAACATTCCCCTAACCGAATTCCACTGCACTCAAGAAGACTTAGAAACCATCTTCCTCAAGATGGGGCACCAGCAAGCATCCTAATTTGCTCGTTTCCTGTTTCCCACAATAAACAGTGAGTTATAACTAAGTCGTCACCCATTCCTAATCACCAATAACCAATGACACTCCACTTACTAGACAAAATAGGCAACTGGAATCCCCAGTTATTTCGAGAAATCAAAGGTCGCTTGAATACTGGCAATATGGCGATCGCCTCTGCCTTTTCCGTAAGCGCTCAACTGCTACTGTTCAAGTCTTTCAATGCCCAGATACCCGTTCCCCCACCTCATGGAGAGTACACTAACCCCATTTATCACAGATTTTGCACTTTCGATGGTGCCATTCGCTCTGCGTCTGAGAAACAGTGCGTCAGAGATGCCTTCGGCAACTTTGTTATTAACTGGCCGATGTGGTGGCTAGAGATATTCATTTGGCTGAGCATATTGAGCGTGTTAGCCCTATTAGTAGGAGGGACTTATATGCTGGTCAGCGACTTAGACAAGGAGGAACGCCGCGGCACGCTCAACTTTATTCGCCTCAGTCCCCAGTCAGCAAAAACAATTTTTCTCGGCAAAATGCTCGGCGTCCCAATTTTACTGTATCTAGCAGCAATTCTGACAGTACCGCTGCATTTGTACGCTGGATTAGTCGCTCAAATACCCCTACATGAAATTTTATGTTTCTACATAGCGGTTGCAGCTAGCTGTGCTTTGTTTTACAGCACGGCGATGCTATTTGGATTGACAACCAGTTGGTTGGGAGGATTTCAACCTTGGTTGGCTAGCGCTATGGTTTTTGTTGTGTTTGGGATTTCTTGGCTGCCGCTCACGCGAACTGCTGGGGATGTGTTACATTTTTTGTCTCCCATTGCTATGCTGAGATATCAGCTTTTTATAGTTGATAAAACTGATTTCGATTCGTTAGTTGAAAACTCAGACAAGTTGCAATGGTTTTACTCGCCAGTGGGTACAAATATTGCGAGTGGCATTGCTTTGTCTCTCTTGGTTTGTGGTACAGGAACCTACTGGATGTGGCAGGGATGGCAGCGCCGCTTTCCAAATCCCAGTGCTACAGTTTTGAGCAAGCGGCAAAGTTATTTGCTAGTTATCTGCTGTCAGGTAATATTTTTAGGGTTTGCACTCCAATCAGACGCCCCAGACAACGCTAATCTCATCTGTTTACTTATCTTGAATTTGGTGATGTTCTTAGCTTTAATTGCAGCTTTAACATCTGACAGACAATCATTGTACGATTGGGCGAGGTATCGGAAACAAATCGTTCCCAGCAATCAGAAGCTGTGGCGACGCTACCCACTACTCGATTTAATTTGGAGCGATAAAAGTCCGGCTGTAGTTGCGATCGCGATTAATTTCCTCAGCTCAGTAATAATTTTAACACCTTGGGCACTGTTGGAAAAAAGTGAGAATAATGGATTTTGGGGTGTAATTTTCTGCCTGAACATAATCCTAATTTACGCAGCCATCACCCAACTATTCCTATTTACAAAAACCCGAAATCAGGAAATTTGGGCTGCCTGCACAGTCGGTGGCGCTATCTTGTTGCCGCCTCTGATTTTATCTATGCTCTTGCTAACCCCTGAAAAAGCTCCTCTTTTGTGGTTGTGTTCAACATTTGGTGGCTTTTGGTCTTCGTCGTCTCTGGCAGCGTCAGGAAATACGATTTTGCTCTCCATACTGAGTCAGTGGACTGTCTTGGTGTTGTTGAATCTCAAATTGCGATCGCAACTGAGACTCGCAGGGCAATCAGCTTCTAAAGCACTGCTGAAAGCGTGAAAAAGCAGGGGAAGGGATCAAACGTGAAACTCCGATTCAGGCAGGGGCTTAAACCCCTGCCTGAAAGCTTAAGTCGTCTGAAGACGACTGTTAAACTAAATTATTATGCCAATTCTGCATTTATAATAATCCACTTTATATTGAGCGATGGTGGTCGCCGCTACACACACAAAGCCCACCTTCGCAGGCTTTAAGATTAAAGTTAAAAAATAATTTCTGACTGTACCGATCCAAAATTATAGAGTCAGCGTATATTACTAATGAAAGCAGTACAAAATTTCATAGGTTCGCACCGCTAAAAATTTCAGCTTGCCTGTTTGCAGTTGAGCTGCGATCGCCCTTAGCGACACAGCAAACTATAAAATACTGCTAAGTGGTCTGTATTTAGGAGTGAGTTTATTTTAATCCGGGGGCGAGTTTATGTATCATTTGAGCTGCCTGTAATACTTTGATTACAACCCACCCCTACAGCAGAAAATAAGAAAAACTATCCTAAAAGTGCTAATTTGTGATATTTTGACTGAGAATACCGCCGTCGTTAGGCAACAGAAGTATCAAAAGTATCAAATTTAGAGGGTAATTAGATCGTGGCAGATATTAGAGGCAGCGCACAAGCAGACTTGCTAGCAGGGACTCCAGAAAATGACCTAATTTTTGGTTTGATGGGCAATGACACCATTACGGCAAACTCTGGTAATGACAGTATTTATGGAGGAAAACAAAGCGATTTAATTGAGGGCAATTTAGGTCAAGATTCGCTTTTTGGAGATTTAGAGAACGACACTGTTAACGGCGGAGACGGTAACGATTTTTTGGTGGGCGGAAAAGGCAGCGATTCCATTTCGGGAAACTCCGGCAATGATGTTTTGTCGGGCGATCGAGATACTGATATCCTGATAGGCGGAGACGGGGCAGACTTATTTGTTTTGAGGCGCTATGCGGAGGCAGATCCTGGTCGTACCAGCGGCGGTGTTAGTTTGGCAAATGCGGACGCGATCGCCGATTTTGTACCAGGTACAGATTTAATCGGTTTGGGGGAAGGTCTTAGTTTTAGCGACTTAAATATTCTAGAAGCTGGAAACAATACTGTTATCCAAGACCGCGTAACAGGAGAATTTCTCGCTACCCTCCAAGGGGTGAGACAAAGTGCGATCAACCAGGCAAGTTTCACTAATAATATTAGCAGCGTTGTTCCCAATCCCCCGCCTCCAGCGCGGACAACGGCTTATGCTTTAACTCCTGCTAATCGGATTGTCGGTTTTAGCCTTTCCAATCCGGGAAGTGTGATCTCAGATTTGCCCGTGACTGGATTGCAAGCGGGAGAAAGTTTGCTGGGAATTGATTATCGGCCGGCTAACGGTTTGCTTTACGGTGTGGGTTCTAGCAATCGCTTGTATACTGTCAATCCGATGACTGGGGAAGCAAGTCCAGTGGGTAACGGGGAGTTTGCTGTTCCACTAACTCCGGGGGCTGCGGGTTTTGATTTCAATCCGACAGTCGATCGAATTCGGTTTGTCAACCAAGCCGATCAAAACGCCCGCCTCAACCCGGATACCGGGGCACTTGTGGATTTTGACACGCTGGCGGGGGGAATTCAACTCGACGGGAATTTGGCTTATGCTGCAGGCGATCGCAATTTTGGAAGTTCTCCGGCTGCTGCTGGGGCTGCGTATGTGAATAACTTTGCCGGCGCAACTTCCACCACCCTGTTTGCAATTGACAGCGATTTGGATGTTTTGGTGCGCCAAGATCCGCCGAATAATGGAGTGTTGAATACGATCGGATCTTTGGGAGTTGATGCTACTAGCGTTCTCGGCTTTGATGTCAGGAGTATTGGCGGCCGCGAGGTGGCAGTGGCGGCCCTGGAAGTTGGGGGCGTTTCGGGCTTGTACAATATCAATTTAAGTAGCGGTCAAGCTTCCTTTGTCGGTCAAATTGCCGACGGGAGACAGATTAACGGTTTGGCTTTGCCTTTGCCTACAGCTTACGCTTTAACTGTCAGAAATGGCGCTGAAACAATTGTCGGTTTTAACGAGGCGGGACCGCGGGCAATTCTCAGCGACGTGGCAGTTACAGGATTGCAGCCCGGAGAAAGTTTGCTGGGAATTGATTTTCGCCCCGCTAACGGTGTGCTTTACGGTGTGGGTTCTAGCAATCGCTTGTACGCGATTAATCCAGTTACTGGGGCTGCAAGTCAAGTCGGTAGCGGGCAGTTTGCTGTTCCCCTAACTCCGGGGGCTGCGGGTTTTGATTTCAATCCGACGGTCGATCGAATTCGGTTTGTCAATCAAGCCGGTCAAAACGCCCGTCTCAACCCTGATACTGGGGCACTTGTAGATTTTGACACCCTGACGGGGGGAATTCAACTCGACGGGAATTTGGCTTATGCTGCGGGCGATCGCAATTTTGGCAATCCCGGCGCTGCTGCTGCTGCTGCATATGTGAATAACTTTGCAGGGGCAACTTCGACGACACTATTTGCAATTGACACCAATTTAGACGTTTTGGTGCGGCAAGATCCGCCGAATAATGGAGTGTTGAATACGATCGGATCTTTGGGAATTGATGCTGGTACTGTTCTCGGCTTTGATATCAGGAGTGTTAACGGTAACCAGACGGCTTTGGCTGCGATCGAGGTTGGGGGAGTTTCCAGCCTGTACAATATCAATTTGACCACAGGTCAAGCTTCGATCGTCGGTCAAATTGGCGACGGCAGGGGATTTAAAGGTTTGGCACTAACTTTGATTTAGATGTTCTTAGTTGCCAATCTGGAATAGTAGTAAGGTGCGAATTACGCACCTTACAAATATGGTTAAGGCATAAGTCCTGTTAGTCAAACAAGTTTTGGAAAGCATACCAACCCTCGCCGAGATAAAAAATATTTTGATCGCCGTTGTTGCTACCGGGGGCCAAGCTAAAATTTATAGCTTGGAAACCACCGGCTTTGCGAGATAAATCCCGAACGAAACCCTGATGCGCCCACTTACCCTCTATCTCAATTGAGGTGATATTGGTTGTTGTCGGCGAGATTGCCAGATTATTTGGGGCAGGTTCAGATTGGTCGTACACTCTATAGACACCAAGAACCTCCAAAATTCCTATTTTTTGACTCGGATTAAACTCCAATACTTTGTTTTGAGAGGTTGCGAATTTTACTCGGTCGGCTAATTTTTCTAATTCCGGCTTGTAAAGCGTGAAATTCAACCATAATACAAGATGTGTTGCCCAAGTTAGTGACAGAATCCCTGCTAGCAATGGAATTATCCACAAACGAAACTGTTTCAGCTGTAGACGTGCATTGCTTAGACTGTACACCCAAATTAGCAAGATTGACAGCCAAAGCAACCAAGCTAAACTATCCCAACTAAAATTAGATAATGAAGATAAGAAATTTAAAGGAATGTACAAAATAAATTTGACAGGAGCTAGGATAATTTTAGTTATATCTATAGGGTCAAGAATTTGATAGCTTGGCGACAATAAGCAGCCTAAGATAGTAGCGAAAGAGAAAAAGGCTATGCTATTCCAAATCTTCCCGGTCGATACGTTTAATCTTGAAAAATTTTTCATTTTTTATTATTCCTGAAGTTGTTGATGTTTTCTCTATTTTAAACTATAATAAATTTAGGAGTTACGCATAAACTCTATCTGTAAGGCGGGCCCTAAGCACTTTACCCCCTACAAATAGTGCAAAAATTGCACCTTTGCGTAAGTCCCTACAATTCATCGCCAATCTGAACAGCTAAAACATAAGATGTTATCTCAAGTTTTTTACTTGCTGCGTTCTCGTGCTGACGGCAAATATATCAGCGCTTGTCCCAATCCAGATTCGGCGGTGAGTTACCTGCTGATGTTTCGCGAAGACTATGACGCTTTGAGCTATCTCAACGCCCACGCTGCTGATGTTGCCGATCGATTCGGAGTAGAATCAATTTCCGGTTCTCAGGTAAAAAAGCTACTCGAACGTTGGGGATTTAACGGTGTGGGGGTTGTTCAAGACCCGCTGTTACCCAATATTGAGTTTTTATTGACAAAGGATTGACAATTGACAAGATTTGCTATTCACTCGGTTTCAGGAAGAAATCGGGTTTTTTTGTCAAGTTTTGAGTCGATCGCTCGATCGAGCTTGTACACTTGCGATCCCCATATCTAGTGCAAATTGTCAAATATATTAACCTTTAACCCTAAATCTGAATCCTGTTGTATATTCGTAGTCTGTTGATATATTCCGACACGTCAGTACACAACCTATGGTTCGAGAATTAGAGCGATCGAGTGCCAGCGAGAAACGCAACCTGTCCGATTTCCCCGAAACAGCACCCGCAGCCAATCCAGTATTTTTCAGGACTTACAGTCGCCGTACCGAGACGGGAAGGGAGACTTGGGCCCAAGTGTGCGATCGAACAGTCAAGGGGCTGCAAAAGCTGGGAAACCTCACCCCCGAAGAAACACAACTGCTGCACCGGATGCAAAACCAGCTCAAAACCCTCGCTTCAGGCCGCTGGCTGTGGGTAGGCGGCAGCAAATGGATCGAGCAACCAGAGAATTTTTCCGGCGCATATAATTGCTCCTCAACAAATATTCTCGACTGGCGTTCCTTTGGCTTGTTAATGGATTTGGCAATGATGGGCTGCGGCACTGGGGCAGTCTTGGAACCACAATATATCAACCAACTGCCGCCGATTCGCAACAGTTTAACCCTAACCATGCAAGGCGAAATCGGCTCTACACCCGCCCAGTCGCGCCGTCAAGAAACAGAAGTAAAAATAGCAGAAAAAACCGCAACTATTTATGTCGGAGATTCTCGCCAAGGTTGGGTAAACTCCTATCAAACTTTGCTGGAATTATCCACAGATGAAAGATTTGCAGGAGAAGTTCAAGTATTCATTGATTTGAGCGATGTTCGCCCGGTGGGAGAACCTTTAAAAGGTTTTGGCGGAGTAGCAAATCCGGTGAAATTGCCTGACCTTTATCAGCGCTGCGCCGCTATTTTGAATAAAGCTTTAGGGCGGCAGTTAAATTCAGTTGAATGCTGCGTTCTGATAGATGAAGCGGCGGTCACGATCGTCGCCGGAAATATTAGAAGATCGGCCGGAATGCGTCAGTTTTCTTCTGATGACGAACTGGGGGCAAATGCTAAAAACAATTTGTGGCAACAAGATGAAAGCGGCAACTGGAGAATAGATCCAGAACGCGATGCCCTTCGGATGGCTAACCATACGCGAGTTTTCCATACCAAACCTACACTAGAAGAATGTATTGATGCTGTCCGCAAACAGTATTACAGCGGCGAAGGTGCGATTCAATGGGCCGGCGAAGCTGTAGCTAGATCTAACGTTGATTTACTTTCAACACCGAGTCTTAAACTTGAATTTTTGAAAGCTTACGACGAAGGAAAATCTAAAGAGTGGTTGCAGGAACGCTATCCTAATATGACTGCGGAAGAATTAGAGCATCGGTTAGTCCGTGTGGGCTTAAACCCGTGTGGTAAGTAATTTTGCCTCACGTTAAAAACTTCGCAAAATCGGAGAAGACTGAGATGTTAACTCCGAGGTAAGTAAGGGAATTAAAAATCCTTTACCACCGTAGAGCGTACCGGGTGAACCTTCTTTTTTGAAGAATATAATCCTGGCAAGAGTGCGGGGCATTTACAAGTAAAGTAGATGAAAAAGTACGCCGAGCTACAGAGAAAATCGAATCTGTAGAACTAAAGGATAAAAAGCCTTTAGGGTAACAAAACTGGAAATCATCGGCTCTAATTTCCACTGTAATTTGGCGGAGGTTCACCTCAATCAAATTGATCCTTACAACTTCAAAGAACAGGAGGAAGCTTTCAGGGCTGCGGCTCTATCTGTCGCGGTACTTCTCAATCACAAATTTCTTGAACCCCGCTATCAATACAGCCGCGAACTAGACCCGATTGTCGGCGTATCTTTCACGGGATTGTTCGATTTCTTCGTTCACGCTTTCGGCGTTGAGTGGCTGCGCTGGTGGGTGGAAGGCCGCCCGCAAACTCCGCAAGGAATCGCTTTTAAACAGCGGGAAGAAGAGTATTTGAGTGGTTGGCGCGAGATTGTCGATCGCGTAGTATGGGATTATTGCGATCGCCATTCCTTAAAACGCCCAAATCGCTGCACAACCGTTCAACCATCGGGTACTAAATCTCTGCTGACAGGTGCTTCCCCCGGCTGGCATCCGCCGAAAGCCCAGCGTTTTATTCGCCGAATCACTTTCGGCAAAAACGACCCCGTAGCCCTCGCCTGCATCGACTACGGATACAACGTGATTCCGTCTCAATCTGACAAAGATGAAAACGGCAATTTGCTGAACAATCCCTTCGACGAACGCTGTACAGAATGGCTGGTAGAAATACCTGTTGCTGTAAGTTGGGCTGACTTGCCCGGTGCTGATGAAATTGACATTAACAAGTTCTCAGCGGCGGCACAAATGGACTTTTATATGCAGGTGCAAAAGTTCTATGTGCGACATAACACTTCGGCCACAATTGAACTGCGCGAAAATGAAGTAGAAAGTTTGGGTACTCGGATTTACGAAGCGATTCGCGATGATGAAGGCTACATTTCCGCAGCACTTTTGGCTCGGTTTGATGCTCTTGAAACTTTCCCGCGTTTGCCCTTTGAACCGATAAACAAGGAAACTTACACCAAGATGGTGGAAGAGACTTTAGCGCGCCGCGAAATTGATGTTTTTCATGCGGCTTTGAGTCGCTATGACTTAGGTGAAATGATGGATTCGGGGCCGGCGGGCTGCGATTCTGATAAGTGTTTGATGCCGGAGACTAAGGCTATGTAATAGCCTTGAAGTAAATCCCCCAAATGGGGGATTTTTTATGTTTAATTCCAGATAAACATAAAATCGTAGATACTGTCTTGGTCTGTCAAGGGGTAGCGTTCAAATAATTGGGGTCGAAAGGCTTTTGGGATTTTAAAATCCCAAAAGCCAAATGCACTAACTTCCGATATCAGGGAAAAAACGTACATTGAGTGGGGGCAGGTTGCTCAGATTATTAATTTTTGGCGATTATGGTTGGTAAAAGTATGCCCTAGAGGAATTGGGGTTTAATGTTCCGCTGTCAAAAGATGGAATTGCTCGGTATCAATGCGATTGGCTCGATACAAAACTTCAGCTATTTCCGAAAGCGCTAACACAGAATGTGCGCGATAACCGTTGGCCTGCATCTTATCTTTGACTCCCTGTTCGTGGTCGATCAATACCACGATATCTTCCACGTTCAATCCAGCCGATTTTAACTTAGCCGCGCCTTCCATCACGCTTTTGCCACTAATCAAAATGTCATCGACTACGACAATCGTTTCTCCGGCCTGAAAATGCCCCTCAATTAATTTGCCCGCACCGTAAGTTTTGACCTCCTTGCGCGGGAAAATCATTGGGCGTTCCATCCGCAATGCTAAACCCGTTGCTGTGGGTAAAGAACCGTAGGGAATTCCCGCAATGCGATCGAATTTTAAATCCTTGAGAATGTCTGCATAAGCGCTGACAATTTGGTGGAAAATCTGCGGAATAGAAATTATTTTCCGCAAGTCGATGTAATATGGAAATACGGCGCCCGATGCTTGTACGTGGTCGCCAAAAACTACGCAGCCGATGTCATAAAGTTGCAAGATTAAATCGCGGTGAGGTTCCGGTTGCAAAAAGCAAACATCGGGCAGCCACAGTTCGCAAGTGGGACTACCTTCGATCGCCCGCACCCTCTGTTTATTAATACTATCCCGCAATTTCTCAATTTCTTGGCGCGGCTCTTTCCCCGCTAATAAACTTGGGGGGACTGGCAGCAGCAAACCGTCACCATTTGTGCTTAAACCGACTGCCAGCAGTTCTGCGAGGTCGTTTTCTTCTGTCAGGTCATTTTCTTCGGCGATGTCTCCTTCGACTAAAATTAGGCGTTCAGGAGCTTCTTTGCGGATGCGGGCTAACATATCCGGCATTACTCCTACTTCTAAACCTAGTTTTTCGGGAGTTGCCCAAGTTTGAGAGAGTCGGACTAATTGCAAGTAAAAAGGGTTGTTTGGTGTCGGATATTCTTGCAAAGCAGCCCCTGACGGGTTGGCGGTGGCACAAAGCACAAAAACAGTTTTTCCGGCGTATAACAAAAAAGGCGCTACTTGGTCGAATCCGGCATAGGGACTTAAGGTAATAGCGTCAACTCGCCAGTCTTGAAATACAATTTTGGCAAAGACTGTGCTGGTATTTAAATCGCAGTGTTTGGCATCTAAAATTACTGGCAGGTGAGGGGGAATAATTGTTAAAATTTCTTGCAGCAATGCCCAACCGGGAATACCGAGAGATTGGTAAAAACCGAGGGTGATTTTGCAGGCACAAATTAAATCGGCTGTTTGGTCGATCGCACTTTTTAGCTTGGCCAACAAATCAGTTACAAAACTTTGAGTTTCCTCCCCCGTCCTAGAAACCAGCGGGGCCAAGGTTTCCGGGTCTGGATCGAGGGCTAAATACAGCAAACTTTGATTGGTTTCAACAGCCGCTAACAGTTTATCGAAAAAGTCGGTTCGTTCCGTCATAATTTGTTAGGAAGGTAAGGGAAATTAAAAAAATTGGAGCTCAAAGTGGGATTGGTGTTGTGCCGGAAGAAACCGATCCCGGTTGAAATTGAAATTAAGAATCTTTTAAGATTGTAGAATGTAAAGAGCAGGAAATCTGTAACTTTGGGAGCAGTTTCATGGGGAATGATTTTCGGGTTGGCTACACCGGTGATTGCACCTAAGCCGCACCAAGTCAATTAGTTGTGGTAAACTAACCAGTGTCCGGGCGGCGATTTGAGTGGCATTCCGTGGGGAAGGCGAGTTTAGCAAATGCGGATTTGCCAGGGGCAGATTTGAGAGAAGCAAATTTTAGGGAAGCTAATTTATCGGGGGCAAATTTGAGCGGCGCTTTTTTGTGGCAAGCTAATTTACAAGGCGCTAATTTGACTCAAGTTAATTTAATCCAGAGCCCGTTTGACGGGGTTAATTTAAAAAATACTACCGTTGTAGGTGTTATTTCGGTTGACGGTAGTATTAAATAGAAGCAGAAAGAAGCTAAAGCAATGCCCGCCTTATATTATGGATAGTAATAAATGATCGGTACGATCGACTTTACGATTTGGGACGAGTTGCTGCAACGCTACGTTGACGATTTGGGCCGCGTCAATTATCGGGGCTGGAAAGCTGAGGGGGCGGATGTTTTGAGGGGGTGGCTGGAAAGTTTGGCGGATGTGGATTTGGCGGATGGTACTGATGCGGATGCGCGGCTGGCGTTGTGGCTGAATGCGTATAATGCGATCGCAATTTCTCAAGTTCTGGAAGTATATCCGATCGCGTCGATCCGTCCCAAAGTTTTGGGAATTCCCAACTGGCTGAGTTTTTTGGATTTTTTCACTCGTTCAAATACGATTATTGGCGGCAAAAAGTACAGTCTCAATCAAATCGAACACGGAATTTTGCGGCCGGAATTTGCGGAACCGCGCATCCATTTTGCATTAGTTTGCGCTTCAGTCGGGTGTCCGCTGCTGCGCCGGGGGGCTTATTTCCCGGAGTCGGTACGGACTCAACTAGAAGCGGATGCGAGCCGTTTTATTCACAATCCTGATAAGGTGCGATATGATGCCGAGAAAAAGACGCTTTATTTGAGCAAGATTTTTAAGTGGTACGGCGAGGATTTTGTAAAGGCGGCGGGTTCGGTGGCTGA
>NZ_JAUBQU010000283.1:0-1476 GCF_036701435.1 Microcoleus sp. Pol12A5 | reverse complement strand
CAGGGTAAGCTCATCTAATTTGGTATAAATTGTACTTGACAATGACTCAAATGAGTGTTCTTAAGTCAAGTCGCTATCGCCCATGATAACGCTCCCTTATTACCAATAATTTCAGGGATTTTTATTAAAAGTAATCCACCGAACCTGATACAATCGGGCAACTATGCCCCATAATAAAATCTTTAGGAAGATACTTTATGTCTCAGGGTTTTGAGATTAAATCTGCCTCTGCTAAAAAAAGTTTTCCTTCTCACCCCCAACTCCAAGAAGTAGCAGAAATTAAAGCTATTCAACAGAGCTTAGTCCAGCATTTTGCCGACCTTAAAGACCCGAGAGTTGAGAGAACTAAGAAACATCTACTTACAGATATTTTGACGGTCGCAATTTTGGCTATAATTGCCGGAGCGCAAGGGTGGGAAGACATCGAGAATTATGGCATTAGTAAAAAAAAGTGGTTAGAAGAATTTTTGGTATTACCTTATGGTATCCCTTCCGACGACACTTTTCGGAGAGTATTTGAGTTTATTGATCCCGAAGCTTTAAATCGCTGCTTTTTCCGATGGGTAGAAACTCTCGTGACTCGGACAGGAGGAGCAATTATTCCCATTGATGGTAAGACAATTAGAGGTTCTTATGACCGTAATCAAGGGAAATCGGCACTTCATGTTATTACTGCTTGGTCTGCTGAACAACGTCTAGTTTTGGCACAGATGAAAGTGGAGGATAAATCGAATGAGATTACGGCGATTCCGGCATTATTAGAGTTGCTAGACATTACTGATTGTATCATTACTATTGATGCGATGGGGACTCAAACTGAGATTGCTCAAAAGATTATTGACAAGAAAGGGAATTATGTTCTCTCACTTAAAGCTAATCATCCAACTTTATATGCTCAGGTTAGAGAATGGTTTGAACAAGCTAAGGCGCATCAGTTTTCTGGGCTTGATTTTAGTTATGACCAACGGATTGAATCCGGTCATCATCGGCGAGAAATCCGTCAAGTTTGGTCGGTGCCAATTACAGTCATCAGTGAGCTTTACCAACCCCGATTATGGGCGGGACTTAAAAGTGTGGTCATGGTGGTTCGAGTCCGTCATCTTTGGAATAAAACTACTCGGGAAGTGCAATTTTATCTAACTTCTTTAGATAGTGATGCTCAACTTTTAGGTCGAGCTATCCGAAAACATTGGGGGATTGAAAATGAGGCTCATTGGACTTTAGATTGTACCTTTGCTGAAGATGCTTGCCGGATTCGCTCTTTCCACAGTCCCCAGAATTTAGCTGTCCTGCGACGGCTCGCGCTCAATGCCCTCAATCGTGAACCGACTTACAAACGTAGTCTTCGACAAAAAATGAAAAGGGCAGCTATGGATAATGATTATCTGATTCAAATTATCCGTTCTTGTTTGACTGACAATATATTAGATTCTTCTGAGTCCTTTTGTCAAGCGTGATTGAGATGCTCTTACCCTG
>NZ_JAUBQU010000151.1:0-12669 GCF_036701435.1 Microcoleus sp. Pol12A5 | reverse complement strand
TTTCTACATAGTCCACTACTCTTTTTCTCAAATCTATGCTGTAAGACATTTTCCCTAACTGGTTAACGATTTTTTTTCATTTTACCTCATTTTTTAAAAGTCTCATACTTATTTGAAATGACTATAAATACGATCGCCTTCGGTACGATAACTAGCTCTCCCCCATCACTAATAATTTGAGTTGAACGCAGCAGAATCTTTTCAACAGTACCTTCAAAGCCTTCTACAATTATCCGATCGCCCCATTGAAACGATTCGTGCAACAGCAACAATATTTTCCCTAAAAAGTATTTGAAGATGTCTGGGAACGCGAAACTAATCCCTACTCAACCAAGTCATAACAAACCAATGATATCTGCCGGACGCCAAGCTGGGAACGCTATCACGCAGGCGCTCAAACTGCCAGCAGCCCAAATGAGAGTGTCAAATAATTCAAGAATGCCACGCTAACACAAAAAATTGAGATCGATCGGCAGACATGAATGTTTGACTCTGACTGTGGGGGTGAGTCCATCGACTTGTTCGCTAATCATTAAAACACAATCAAAATTTAAGATTAGCAGCGCCGACCCCGATCGAGTAAAATCACAACACTTGCCCGCCGATGACTTAATCTGCTAAAACTAACAAAGTTTGATGATTTCTGAGAAATAACATACATGGTTGCTACATCCGTCAAGATTAAACACGAAGTCAAAGACTTGTCCCTCGCCCCCTTGGGAAAGCAACGCATCGAGTGGGCCGGCCGGGAAATGCCCGTTTTGCGGCAAATTCAAGAACGCTTCGCTAAAGAAAAGCCTTTCGCTGGCATTCGCTTGGCTGCTTGCTGCCACGTAACCACAGAAACCGCTCATTTGGCGATCGCCATCAAACTCGGCGGTGGCGACGCCGTACTGATCGCCAGCAACCCCTTGAGCACTCAAGATGACGTAGCGGCTTGCTTAGTTGAAGACTACGGCATTTCCGTCTTCGCCCTCAAAGGAGAAGACGCGGCTACCTACGAACGTCACGTCTACACAGCCTTAGACCACCGCCCCAATATTATCATCGACGACGGCAGCGACGTGGTAGCGGCACTGATCCAGCATCGCCCGAACCAAATTGCCGACTTAATCGGAACTACCGAAGAAACTACCACAGGCATCGTGCGCCTGCGGGCCATGTTGAAAGACGGCGTGCTGACTTTCCCCGCAATGAACGTCAACGACGCCGACACCAAGCACTTCTTTGACAACCGCTACGGCACCGGTCAATCTACCCTAGACGGGATTATCCGCGCTACCAATATTTTGTTAGCAGGTAAAAATATTGTGGTTGCAGGTTACGGTTGGTGCGGCAAAGGCACAGCACTGCGCGCGCGCGGTATGGGTGCTAACGTAATTGTCACCGAAATCGATCCGATTCGGGCGATCGAAGCAGTGATGGACGGTTTCCGCGTCATGCCGATGGATGAAGCAGCAACAATCGGAGATATATTCATTACCGTTACCGGCAACAAACACGTCATTCGTGCCGAACATTTCGAGACAATGAAAGACGGCGCAATTGTTTGCAATTCCGGTCACTTCGACATTGAAATTGACCTCAAATCCCTCGGCGCAAAAAGCACCGACGTGAAAACGGTCCGGTCTTTCACTCAAGAATATCACCTCAATAATGGCAAGTCGATTATTGTGTTGGGTGAAGGCCGTTTGATCAACTTGGCAGCAGCCGAAGGACACCCCAGCGCTGTGATGGATATGAGCTTTGCTAACCAAGCTTTAGCCTGCGAATATCTGGTTACGAACAAAGGCAAACTAGAGCCTGGTATTCACTCAATCCCGGTGGAAGTTGACAAAGAAATTGCCCGTCTCAAATTGGAAGCAATGGGTATTCATATTGATACCTTGACTGCTGAACAAATAGAGTACACAAATTCTTGGACTTCGGGTACTTAATCATCGTTTATCGTTCCCCGACTGTGCCGGGGAATGAATACAACGAGGCTCTGTTTCCCTTATAGGGAGTCGAGGCAGAGCCTCTAGATATGCGTTATTCGGCACAGTCGAGTAACGAGCAATGACTAATGACTAATGACTACGGACTTCTTCTTACCAAATTAGTGAATCAAAATGGTTGAATGGATAACTAACACAATGCAGTCGATGGGGTATCTCGGAATAGGGCTGTTGATGTTTTTAGAAAATCTTTTCCCCCCCATACCCTCAGAATTGATTATGCCCCTGGCAGGATTCACGGTATTCCAGAACAGAATGGAGTTTTCACCGGCCATCGCAGCAGGAGTAATCGGTACAGTTTTGGGGGCGCTTCCCTGGTACTATGCCGGTAAATTATTGAGCGAAGAACGCTTGAGGAATTTAGCCGACAAATACGGCAAGTGGATCACAGTATCGGGCGCTGATATTGACAAAGCAAATAGATGGTTTAACAGACACGGCAACAAAGCCGTGTTTTTGTGTCGCCTAGTACCCGGAGTTCGCACCATAATTTCCCTGCCCGCTGGCATCAATAATATGCCTTTAATTCCTTTTTTAATCTACTCTACAGGCGGCACTCTTTTATGGGTAAGTTTCCTGACTTTTGCCGGATATAAACTCGGGGAAAATTATACACTTGTAGACGATTATCTGGGCCCGGTTTCCAAAATAGTTGTGGTGATTATAGTCATCTGGTGTATTTTGTGGATTGTGAAGAAGAATATGCAAAAAGAATAAAATTTTAGATAAATGCAGACATCCCCAAAAAAATCTGCGTTTATCCGCTGTTATCTGCGGTTAATAATCTATTTATCAAAAATTTATACAAATATTTAGGATTGATTGAGGTTTAGGGAGACAATCGTGGCAAAATAGGGAACATTCCTATCCCCGCCGTTAAGATATGTACGAAAAGATTGTCGCCCCAACAACAGGTTCTAAAATTACTTTCAAAGACGGTTCGCCGATCGTCCCTAATGACCCGATTATTCCCTTCATTCGCGGCGACGGTACCGGGGTTGACTTGTGGCCTGCATCCCAGAAAGTCATGGATGCGGCGGTAGAAAAGGCTTACGGTGGCGATCGAAAAATCAACTGGTTTAAAATCTATGTAGGCGACGAAGCCTGCGATGTCTACGGTACTTACCAATATCTGCCCCAGGATTCCTTAAACGCCATCAAAGAATACGGAGTTGCCATCAAAGGGCCACTGACAACCCCAATCGGGGGCGGCATTCGATCGCTAAACGTAGCTTTGCGGCAAATCTTTGACCTTTACGCCTGCGTGCGACCCTGCAAATATTATGCTGGAACACCATCGCTACACAAAACTCCTGAACTCCTAGATGTAATTATTTACCGGGAAAATACAGAAGATATTTACCTCGGCATTGAATGGGCAAAAGGCAGCGAAATCGGCAAAAAATTGATTGAATTCCTCAATAATGAGTTAATTCCTGCAACACCAGAACATGGCAAAAAACAAATTCGCCTCGATTCGGGAATCGGAATTAAACCCATTAGCAAAACAGGTTCTCAGCGTTTAGTACGACGCGCTATTACCCACGCTTTACGGTTGCCAAAAGAGAAGCAGCAAGTAACTTTAGTGCACAAAGGCAACATCATGAAATACACCGAAGGAGCTTTCCGAGATTGGGGTTATGAATTAGCAACTACCGAATTTCGCGCTCAGTGCGTGACTGAAAGAGAGTCTTGGATTCTTGGCAACAAAGAAAAAAATCCCGACATTAGCTTAGAAGATAATGCCCGCCAAATAGACCCTGGATATGATGCTTTGACGCCAGAAAAACAAGCCAAAATTCGTCAAGAAGTCGCCGATGTTCTGTTTGCAATTTGGGACAGTCACGGCAGTGGTCAGTGGAAAGAAAAAATTATGGTCAACGACCGAATTGCTGATAGTATTTTCCAACAAATTCAAACCAGGCCGGCAGAGTATTCGATTTTGGCGACAATGAATCTGAACGGGGATTATTTATCCGATGCGGCCGCCGCCATTGTCGGCGGATTGGGTATGGGTCCCGGCGCGAATATTGGTGATGAATGTGCAGTTTTTGAGGCAACTCACGGCACTGCACCGAAACACGCCGGTTTGGATAAAGTCAATCCCGGTTCCTTGATTTTGTCCGGGGTGATGATGTTAGAATACCTGGGATGGCAGGAAGCAGCAGACTTGATTAAGAAGGGTTTGGGAGCGGCAATTTCTAACGGTGAAGTTACTTACGATTTGGCGAGGTTGATGGAACCGCCGGTGCCTGAGTTGAAGTGTTCGGAGTTTGCGGAGGCGATTATTAAGCACTTTGCTGATTAGGTTTTAAATATTTTTAACCGCAGAGGAACGCAGATAAGATTGGTAATATCTTTGTCTGTCTGCGGTTAAAAAATTGCTATTTTTGCAGTTCGGGAACAGCCATGCCGCGCTCAACGGCGGGACGGTTCTGCAAGGTTTCTACCCAACGTTTGAGATGGGGGTGGTTGTCGAGGGTTAATCCTTGAAATTCGTAAATAGCAACCCAGGGATAGGTAGCAATGTCGGCGATCGAATAGTCGCCGCAGATGTATTCGTATTTTGCTAGTTGAGTGTCTAATACTCCGTAGAGCCGCAAGGTTTCTTTTTCGTAGCGCCCAATCGCATAGGGAATTTGTTCGGGTGCAAAGCGTTTGAAGTGGTTGAGCTGACCAAACATCGGACCGACGCTGGCCATTTGAAACATCAGCCACTCTATAACTTGAAAGTATTTTTGTTTGTCTGCGGGCAGAAATCTGCCGCTTTTTTCGGCAAGATAGATCAGAATAGCGCCAGACTCGAAGACGGTGATGCCGTTATCTCGATCGACTATCGCCGGAATTTTGCTGTTGGGGTTGATTGCGATGAATTCTGGGCTAAATTGGTCGTTTTTGGTGATGTCGATGACGTGCACGCTGTAGGGTAAACCTATTTCTTCGAGCATGATCGAGACTTTGCGACCGTTCGGTGTGGTAAAAGTGTACAGGTCGATCATAAGTTGTCCGCCTTTTCTCAAGCAGGTATAAACTATATTATAATAATTTAAGGCAAATAGCTAATCAGAATGGATATTATTCAAATTCTCAAAGACGATTATCAAAGATTTCCTCAAAATCAGACTTACAGCATTTACGCCAAAGATGTTTATTTTGAGGATCCGGTGAATCGATTTACAGGAGTCGATCGCTACCGCAAAATGATCGGGTTTATGGGGAATTTTTTTAAAGAAATTAAACTAGACCTGCACGGCATTTCGCGATCGTCCGATCTTATAGAAACTCGCTGGACTTTGAGCTGGCTCGCACCGCTACCTTGGCGACCTAAAATGGCGATCGCTGGTAGGAGCGAACTGAAAGTCAACAGCGACGGTTTAATTGTTTCTCACATTGATTACTGGGACTGTTCGCGGTTGGATGTGATCAAACAGCTTGTATTTCCTCTGAAAACTAATGTTTGATAATTTTTCTTAGGTTTGTTAGCAATAAAAATGGTGTTTCAAGAGCGAGCTCCCTTTTTTAACCGCAGATGTTAGCAGATAAACACAGATGAACGCTGATGGATTTTTATTTGTTGCAATTGATATCTGAGATAAATAATTTTAACTGATCTTGACATTTCAGAAATTTCGTGAGTCACAGGAAAGGCGCTGTGTTCAGTGGCTGCTTGTCGCCCCAATTAATTACCGCACAAAATTAATTTTTGTTACATAACGTTACAATATAAAAGTAAACTACTTTCAGGCGAGCTAAACAATCAATGCGCTTAATATTAATGACTGGAAAAGGCGGCGTCGGCAAAACCTCCGTAGCCGCTGCGACTGGGCTGCGATGTGCCGAATTGGGATACAAAACCTTAGTGCTGAGCACTGATCCCGCTCACTCCTTAGCCGACAGCTTTGACATGGAACTCGGACACGATTCGCGGCTGGTGAAGCCGAATTTGTGGGGAGCAGAATTAGACGCTCTCAGGGAATTAGAAGGCAATTGGGGAGCAGTTAAGCGCTACATTACTCAAGTCTTGCGAGCGCAGGGGCTCGAAGGCGTTCAAGCTGAAGAATTAGCCATCTTGCCAGGAATGGATGAAATCTTCGGTTTAGTGCGAATGAAGCGGCATTATGACGAAGGTGAATTTGATGTTTTAATTATCGATTCTGCCCCAACTGGCACTGCATTGAGACTGCTAAGTTTGCCGGAGGTTGGCGGCTGGTACATGAGAAAATTTTACAAGCCACTGCAAGGCATATCCGCCGCCCTTCGGCCTTTAGTGGAACCTATTTTTAGACCGATTGCGGGTTTTTCTTTACCAGACAAAGAGGTGATGGATGCACCTTACGAATTTTACGAACAAATCGAAGCTTTGGAAAAGGTTTTAACTGACAATACTGTCACTTCGGTAAGGTTAGTTACTAATCCCGAAAAAATGGTAATTAAAGAGTCTCTGCGCGCTCATGCCTATTTGAGTTTGTACAATGTAGCCACAGATTTAGTAGTAGCTAACCGGATTATTCCCGCAGAAGTAACTGACCCATTTTTCAAACGGTGGAAAGAAAGTCAGGAGCAGTACCGTCAGGAAATTCACTCAGATTTCATGCCGCTGCCAGTTAAGGAGGTGCCACTTTATTCTGAAGAAATGTGCGGTTTGGCAGCTTTGGAACGGTTGAAAGAAACGCTTTACAAAGACGAAGACCCCAGTCAAGTTTATTACAAAGAAAATACGATTAAGATCGTGCAGGAAAACAATCAATATAGTCTTGAGCTGTATTTGCCCGGAATTGCTAAAGATCAAATTCAGTTGAGCAAAACGGGAGATGAGTTGAATGTTCGGATTGGAAATCACCGCCGTAATTTGGTGTTGCCCCAAGCTTTAGCGGCGCTGCAACCTTCGGGGGCGAAGATGGAGGATGATTATTTGAAGATTAAGTTTGCTTAACAAGACTTACGCAGGCACGCTATATGTAGTGTACCTGCGTAAGTCCTGTCTCTCTGGAGGGCATTGGGTGCAGTCAATGGACGGTATCAACCATTACCAACTGCGCGATCGAGTATTTCAAAGTCAACTAGATCGACTAACCCATAACCATTCTCAGAGAACCGATATTCTCCGCGTTCTAGTGCATCTGCAAAAATCTCCAGATAAACTCTAAAACTAGGTGCAATAAGCCCTCTAGTAGCCTCCTGCCACTCTACAATAATGACTTGTCCAACATTTCCGGCTGCTGCTGGGGCTAAATCTACGCATTCGCAAGCACCATTGCTTTCGTTTGTGAATGGAATCCAATTCGGGTTCCACCAACCGTTCCAGATTCATTCAAAAATGTCGTCGCGATCGCACATTGGTAACAAGTTAAGCTTGTATGCCAGTTGTCAAGGGGAGTTCAGCAGAAGTATCAAAGAAATATTGATTTTGGTCTCGCTATCGAGCGGGTAAAGGGGCAACAATTAACTTAACATTGGGCTTTCGTTGAGACTTAACAATACCTAAATCTCGATTTTCTCTTCAAGACTAAATACTTGATAGGGTCAGTTGTCTTACCTTGTTGGCGGGCTACATAAAAATGGTAAAGACCCCGGTAAATCATTTCTAATGAAATCGAATCTATTGGTAAAGAGAGTCGATCGGAAACGGCCTCACCTAAATCTACTAAGATTGCATAAAATATCCAAGTTCCCCAAATTTGAAGCTGAATGCCGTTAAGAGAACCCGTCCACAAATAACTTAATCCCAAGAGTATTTTTACGGTATTAAAAGCTTCTTCAATTCTCCACCGCCTGCGATATAAGTCTGCTACGACTTAGGGTGGTAAAACTTGAGGATCTAGTACGCTTGTCAAATAAGAATGCCAGGTTTTACCCGAACGAACTTCTATCAGACGCAAGGTAATAAATGGAGTTTTTGCTGTTCCTGAACCCAAACGTACCCGACTATCTTTCAGGTCATAACTTTTGGTAAATACTTGCTGTACTTGAATTGCTGCTGCTTTTTTCAAACGAGTAATGAGCGTGAAGCTCTCGTTCAATTAATTTGAGCCAAAAGCTAAAATGATAAAATCCTCTATCCAGTAAGAGTAAGGTTTTAGTTGGCACCAATTGCAGGATATTTTCTTCAAGCTTAACATCAGAAGCTCTCGGGTTTTCTAGGAACCAAATCTCAACAGGAAGCCGGGTCATTAAATCTATGACTGTTGCCATTTTTCCTGCCAACTGCCCTGTGGGTATATCTTCCAAGCTTTTGAGCTTGCAAAATAATGCTTCGAGGGTTGAACTATCTACTATCCAAATTCTTGAAAAATTTCTTAAGGCAAATTGAATGCTTTCTGGTAGGGGTCGTTGGTTTCTCTGGTGCCAAGCATTTTTTAAACTCGGCAATAAATTTTTGAATACTCCCTCAAATAATGCGGCGAGAAAACTTAAAAATCTTTGAGACATTGCTTGTTGAGTGACTGTCGTAGGTCGGCACCACAAAAAACCTTCTCTTGCCAGCATTCTTGTAAGTTCTGTTACTCCCGCTACATCTCGCCATAGCAGGGTTAATACCGCTGCTACCATCAACGGCAGGTTAAGAATTCTCAGCGAATAAACCTAGTTGACGGTAGTAGTTTTCTTGTGAGACGATCGCGGGTGTTAATAATGCCGATAGTTGCGAGGCAATCGCTTCATCTTCCACCATCGGTTTTGTGGTTTTTTTGGCGTGGTCACGGTTGGTTTTTTGACTTTTAGCCATATTTACAAACCTACACAATCGCTCAATTATTTGTCCATTATATCGTTCGATCGTACCAACGCTCGCAATTGATCGTGCTAGACCCAACGCTCGAAAGTGCACGGCTGTGGTGCAACTATTATCTCGCGCCGGTCACTATTATCGATCGTCCGCCATTATTATCGATCGCAATCCCACACCAATCGAGCCAACAACTTATTAATAATGATAATCGTCCTAGGCCTGGGAGAGTCCGCCTGCGGCGGACTCTCCCACCCTTACCCCAGGTTTGATTATCATTATTATCCCCTTATATTTATGCACAAAGGGGTATTGACAAAATCTACTCCTTTCTAATTTGTTACCAATGGCTTCTCCCTAATCTATGGATATTGCCGAAGTTTTGACACTGGCAGATGAGCTAATTTTTGCTAAGACGGGAAAGCATTTAGATTACGTGCAAGAAGCGATTCTGCAGGGAACTTTACAAGACACAACTTACACGCAAATTGCTCAAGAAGTTTACTCAAGTCCAACTCATGTCAGAAATGTCGGTTCACAACTTTGGAAAATACTTTCTAAAGAATTAGGAAAAAATATTACTAAAGCAAATTTTACGACTGTATTAGAGAAGGGTAAAATTTATAATTATCAATCAGCAATTGTTGAAAATATAACAGGCGAGAGTATAACAGTTAATAATAAGCTTAACATTTGTCGTGAAAAAGCCCGATCGCCCAAAACACCTCAAAACCCCTAACCAACAGCAAAACAGCCCCACATCGACTTAGACGACGCACCAGAAATCTCGACATTTTACGATCGCACATCCAAACTTTCCACCCTCAAACAATGGATTTTGGAAAACCGCACCCGTCTCATCAGCATCTTAGGATTAAGCGGAAGTGGCAAAAGTGCGATCGCACTGCAACTAATCCAACACGTTCAATATGAATTCGACTGTATAATCTGGCGAAGCCTCCGCCACGCGCCACCCCTCCAAACACTCGAAACCGACTTAATTCAATTCTGTAGGGGCGGTGCCCCCGTGCCCGCCCCCGAAGAAAGGGCAACCACCGGGGGATTGCCCCTACAATATTTACGATCGCATCGCTGTCTGATCATCCTCGATGACGTACAAACAATTTTCAGCAGCCAACAACTAGCAGGAAACTATCAACCAGGATATGAAAATTACGGCACTTTCTTCAAACAAATAGCAGAATCATGCCACAAGAGTTGCATAATCTTGATTGGTTGGGAAAAACCCAGAGAAATTGCAGCCTTAGAAAGCCACCCGAAAATTTGTCAAACATTGCAACTCAATGGTTCAGGCGAACCAGCGCGAGAAATATTCACATAAAAAGGTTTAGTTGAATCGGAAAACCGATCAAAATTGATAGACCTTTACCGAGGAAATCCCTTGTGGTTAAATACCGTATGCGCTGCAATTCAAGACTTATTTAGTGGCAATATTTCTGAATTTTTATCCTATAATAGCCTAGTTTTAGGAGACTTAGAATATTTATTGCACAAATATTTTCAGCGCTTGTCAGACTCCGAAAAACAAGTAATGTCCTGGTTGGCAAATCAAATCAAAGCAGTCGAAATCTCCAAAAAGCCAGCCCTCCTGGAATTATCCCCTTCTGAATTCCTCAAAGCCGTCGAATCCTTGAGACGGAGGTTATTAATCGAAAAAGTTCAAAAAGGCGATCGCACTCTCTTCCAACTCCAACCAGCTATCGCAGAATATGTAAAAAGTCACATCTTATAGCAGTTTTAGGAACAGGCATCTTGCCTGTTCCACAATAGATGAAGTTTAGGGCAATAGTTTTAGTAACAGGCAAGATGCCTGTCCTACAATAGATGAATTTTGCGGCAGCAGTTTTAATAACAGGCAAGATGCCTGTTCCACAATATATGAATTTTCTTGTGGGGTGGGCTTCTAGCCTGCCCTGAAAGGATTATTCAAAAATTAGCAAAACATTAATCCAAACATCCGCATTTAGCCTTAAAATTAAAAAGACTGACTAGCCAACAATGCCCTATGTTTGAAGCCCTCGCCGATCGACTCGAATCCACCTGGAAAAAACTGCGCGGACAGAATAAAATTTCCGAGTCCAACATTCAAGACGCCCTCAAAGAAGTCCGCCGCGCCCTCCTGGAAGCCGATGTCAACCTCCAAGTCGTCAAAAACTTCATCTCAGAGGTAGCGGCAAAAGCACAAGGCGCAGAAGTCGTCTCAGGCGTCCGTCCCGACCAACAATTCATCAAAATTGTCCACGACGAACTCGTGCGCGTCATGGGGGAAACCAACGTACCCCTCGCCACCGCCGAATCCGGGCCCACAGTCGTGCTCATGGCCGGTTTGCAAGGAACCGGGAAAACCACAGCTACCGCCAAACTAGCGCTGCACCTCCGCAAGCAAAATCGTACCGCACTGCTAGTCGCAACCGACATTTATCGACCTGCGGCGATCGACCAATTGCTAACCCTGGGCAAACAAATCGACGTACCAGTATTTGAATTAGGCAAAGACATTGACCCCGTAGAAATTGCCCGCCAAGGCATCGAACACGGCAAACAAATTGGCATCGATACCATCATCGTCGATACAGCAGGCCGCCTGCAAATCGACCAAGACATGATGGCAGAATTGGGTCGCATCAAACAAACAGTACAACCCCACGAAACGCTGTTAGTTGTTGATGCCATGACCGGCCAAGAAGCAGCAAATTTAACCCGCACCTTTCACGAACAAATCGGCATTACCGGTGCAATTTTAACCAAATTAGACGGCGACAGCCGGGGCGGTGCAGCTTTATCAGTGCGGCAAATATCCGGCGCGCCGATTAAATTTGTCGGCGTAGGCGAAAAAGTGGAAGCCTTGCAACCATTTTATCCCGATCGCATGGCATCGAGAATACTCGGAATGGGCGATGTCTTGACGCTAGTAGAAAAAGCGCAAGAAGAATTCGACATCGCCGACGCCGAAAAAATGCAAGAGAAAATGCTCACGGCAAAGTTTGACTTTACCGACTTTCTCAAACAAACCAGACTGTTAAAAAATATGGGTTCCCTCGGCGGCATCATGAAAATGATTCCGGGGATGAACAAACTCTCAGATGAACAAATGCGGCAGGGAGAAGTGCAGCTAAAACGCACCGAAGCCATGATCAATTCCATGACAGTCGAAGAACGCCGTAATCCCGAACTTTTAGCAAGTTCTCCATCCCGTCGCCGCCGCATCGGCAAAGGCGCAGGCTACGCTGAAAACGACGTGACTAAGCTGGTCAGCGATTTCCAGAAAATGCGTACAATGATGCAGCAAATGAGTCAAGGCAACTTTACAGGAATGGGAGGATTGCCGGGAATGCCCGGAATGCCGGGAATGGGCGGCCCCGGAATGCAGCCCGGTTCCCGCGGCTATATGGGGGCGCAGCAGAAGAAGAAAAAGAAAAAAGATAAGCCTAAAAAAGGTTTCGGACAGTTGTAGAAAGCGTCAAACATATTGCATCATTGTCAAAAAGTTGTAGATACTGTCTTGACCTGTCAATGGGTAGCGTTCAAATAATTGGGGTCCATTCGGCTTTTGGGATTTTAAAATGCCAAAAGCCAAATGAACCAGTTTCCTCATCAAGGTCCCAATTACCTGCATTTTGACCTTTCCACGACCCAACAATCGTTCACTCATAGCTTTGATTAACAGGTTGTGACGCATGGCCACGACTGCTGATAGCTGGGGGGGTGATAAAGAGGTTTAGGAGATAGACGCAATAAGGGTGGCAGCCCGTATACCCAGGGCGAACGCATCTAAATTTTATGTTAACATAATCTGGTATATTGGAGGAGAATTCTTGAGTATCTAAAAAACATTT
Organism: Microcoleus sp. Pol12A5; assembly: GCF_036701435.1. Classification (NCBI taxonomy): domain Bacteria; kingdom Bacillati; phylum Cyanobacteriota; class Cyanophyceae; order Oscillatoriales; family Microcoleaceae; genus Microcoleus; species Microcoleus sp. Pol12A5. The sequence goes on along the minus strand of NZ_JAUBQU010000151.1, from coordinate 91 downwards.
AATTAGAGTTTACCTGTATGAAACTCAAACCTAAAATCACCATCGCCGACCATTTTGCCGACTTAGAAGATCCCAGAATTGAGCGAACGAA
>NZ_JAUBQU010000150.1:0-12835 GCF_036701435.1 Microcoleus sp. Pol12A5 | reverse complement strand
CATTGTTTATACGTCCTTTTTTTCACATTTTGGCACCAAATGCAAGGGCTAATTGAGAATGGTGCAAGATCTCAGTTGAAACCGACTAAAGAAACTCGATCGATAATAAATGTTGGTTTTAGTCCTATTTTAGAGGACTTTCGCTGTGAGCCGGGGGTTGAAAACCCCCGGCGAGCTGTGGCGCTCATCGGCGCAAGAACCAGGCGAATCAACGGGCCACTACGAACCGATAGGAAGGAGTACATTTGGTGTAAAACTGCCGTGCAAGCCGTAGGGAATGTGCTGTTTTAAATGCAAGCGCGCTACGGGCCCTTTGGTAATATCGCGAGCATCTAAAATCACTAAGGTCGATCGATGATTAGCTGCATCATACATTAAAACCAGCAGCCAGCCGTCATCCTCAGCAACAGCATCGGGACGGGAAACAAACACCGGTTCCCCCGCAAAACCGCGCGGTGCCGCACTCCAAATTTGCCTTTCACCAGTCACGAAATCAATTTTGAGGATAGCTTGCAAAGGAGCATTTCCCGTGGGAGCATCAGCAGCACCGATGTAAAGATATCGGTAAGGTTGTCCGACATTATTGGGATGCAGAGTCGGAAACTCGCAGCAGCGAGTTTCAACAACTTGATGCTGCACGGTTTTGTCTTGTAAATTTAACTTAAACCGCCACAATTCCCCCGCTGGAACGCTGTCAAAATCAACCTCGCGAAAATCGCCGTCCGCCTCTACAGTTGGAAATGATTCGTAACAAACTGAATCTACAAAAACTTCGTCTCCTTCTTCCCATGCGTTGCAGTGGTGGAAGACAAAACAAGGTTCGGTTTCTAATATCTTTACCTCGTCAGTGCCGTTGCGGGGAATTAAAATTGCTTGCGTTGGCTTGTTTGGCGAAAATTGAATGCACTGGGAGGCACTCCGCAATCCTAACACGAATGGTAGAGGATTAAATGAGACGGGATTTTGGAAGAATATGCAGTAATTTGGGGTAATTACCATGTCGTGCAGGAAGGCAAAACCCGGTATTGTATGGGCGTGACGCTGCAAAAGTTTGCCGCTTTCGTCGAGTTCGTAAATCGTGATGATACTCGACAAACCCGGCTTGACGGAAAAGTTGACTAATCTGTCTCCTTTGCCATTTTTCCCTTTTTCAATTCTGGGGTGGGCGGCGAAGGCTTCACCGGGTTCCAAGATGCCGTCTAGAGTATCTAAGCCGAGTGTTTCTAGGGTGCGGGGGTCGAGTCTGTAAGGCTGTGCGGCTTCCCAAAGTGCTAGCAGTTTGTCGCCCCAATAAATGATGTTGGTGTTGGCAATGTTTTTGATTTTGACATCAAAGATGTTGGCTAGCCAACCACCCGGTTTCTGTGTGCCGAAAACGCCTCGGTGGAGGATTTTTCCGGCTTTTTGTTCGGCGAGATAACCTTCTGTGTGTATGAATCGGTTGCGGAAATGGGCGCGGCCTTCGGATATGGCGATCGCACAAACCATCCCGTCGCCGTCAAACGGGTGGTGGATGCGTTGGCCGTTGATATCCAATAATCCGGGCCCGTTGCGAAAGAATGTGCCTTGCAAGCCGGCTGGGATTTCGCCTTCTATGTCGTCAATCCAGTAGTCGGATTCGTTGGGTTGAGATTCGTAGCCGCGCTGCCAGTCTGTGCGATCGTATGATGAGTTTTGAGCTGCGGTTTGAGGTTGGGAAATCTGTATTTTTTGCATGGGTATAATAAGCTTTTCTTGATTTAACCGCAGAGAGCACAGAGGCCGCAGAGAGAGGGAAAGTCGGAGAATAGGGAAACACAGTTAAATTCATCCGTGTATCCCTGTCAAAATCCGTGTGTGCCTGCCTTTATTTGCTGTCTGCGGTGCGGCTTTGTGACCTTACTGTCGGTACTAAGTCTGGAAAGTATTCGGGCATGAAATGCTGTCCGCCTGGTTTGGAACTGCCCATTTCTGGTTCTAATACGGGAAGAGACTTTTGATTGTTTGGATCGCCGCTTTCTGTACTATCGGCGGGCAACCAATTTAAGAACGGTAGTGGCAGAAGTGTGGACAGGTTTGTGATGACAATTAGCAGCCAGAGGTTATCGAAATTGCGATCGGTAATTCTTAGTAAGTGGGTCAAAAGTGCGCCACCTTCGTGAGACAAAAGTCCTGCTAAATTTGTGATTGACATCAGCAGCGCAAATAAAGTTGCTTCGACGCCTCTGGGACACAACCGGGCGGAGAGTACCAGCACCGGCATATAAGCAATTTGTCCGATTACTGTCAGAATCAGGCTGTCTCCGATGCTGAACCATTGATCGTCAATTCCTAAAGCTCGGTTGGCATGAGTTACTAATAATAAAGTAGTCATGCCCAAAGCAGCCGCAATGACCGTTGACCAGCCAAAAATTACTCGAAATGGAACTGTTTTGAGGAAGCGTTGAAACAGCCAGATGCCTGCGAGGGCGGCAATGCTGGTAACGAGGCGCACTCGTCCGAGAAATTCTGGTTGAAAGCCTAATTCGTTAGTGGTGAAAAAGAAGAAAGCCGAGTCTGAGCTTGGGGTGGCTTGCCAGAGGAAAAGAAAGGCTGTGGGCAACCAAATTGTTTTTTGGGTAACAGCTTGCTGCAGTTGTTTTAGTTGGTCTTTGACAGTTTCAAAGTCGGTTCTTTTGTTGGTTTTTTCTTCGGCAATTAACCAAGCTGTTGCTGATACAATTAGCGGGAAAGATGCGGTGATTAAAAATATTGTGTGGGTGCTGAAGTGTTGCAGCAGGGAACCGCTGAGGTAGGCGGTAATTAGTCCGCCGAGGGCTGAAGCGCCCCAAGACAAGGATTGCAGGGAACCGGCGTCTGTAACGGATTCTTTTCTGGCCCTTTCGACTACCAGGGAGTCGGCGATTACGTCGCTGACGGCGAGGGAGAGGGAACTCAGGGCGATCGCGCCTGTAGCTGCAAGCGGTGTGTGTACAATTGTTGCGAGGCTCACCCATGCTAAGGTTCCCAGCAGCCCGGAGAGGACGATGTAAGGGCGTCTGCGGTAGCCGAATATCGGCAAACCGTCCGACATGAAGCCGAAGACGGGTTTGATAATCCAAGGCAGGGCGACGACGCCCAGCATTGCCGAGACTTCTGCCGGACTCATGCCGAGTTCGTCTTTGAGAAAGAAGCTGACGGCTAAGCGGGCTAGTCCAAGAATGCCTTGGACGAAGTAAATCAGTAAGATGGCTATGAGTTCGGGGGTTGGCTCATTCCCAAAGAATACTTTTTCTTTTAAAGATTCTTTGAGTTTGCTGACGCCGGAGGGGGAAACGAGCATTTGAGCAATATTTCTTAATGAATCTCAATATTTATAACACATTCTTAATGAGTTGGGGGAACTGTCGGAGGTGGGAGGCGAGAGTGGCGGGGATCTGGTAAGTGCTATAAAATTGTATTTATCTTGAATTTAAGCGTGTTTTGTAATAATAAAAACCGAAAAACGAACCGCGAAGGCGCGTTAGGCGAAGCCGCGCGTAAACCCTAGGACGCCAAGCAAGACAAAGAAGAAAAAACTCACAACTGCGGTCAGCTTTGTTATATGATTATTGATCCTAAAAATGTGCCGGAAATTACGGGTTCTAAGTACCCTCAGCAATTCCAATCTGCTGTTGCGGGGAGAGTTAAAAAACGCTTGGGCGATGCTGCCCGGTTGCAGAATTTTGGGGTGAATTTGGTGAGACTTGCGCCGGGAAGTTGTTCTGCTCTGAGGCATTGGCACACTCGTCAAGATGAGTTAATCTATGTTCTGGAAGGGGAAGTTACTCTGATTACAAATTCGGGAGAGCAAGTGCTGAAACCGGGTATGGCAGCGGGTTTTCGGGCGGGGGATGCAGATGGGCATCATTTAGTTAACCGCTCGAATGCAGATGTTGTTTATCTCGAAATTGGCGATCGAACTTTGGGAGATAGTGCCGAATATCCCGATGACGATCTAATTGCGAAAGCTAACGGGAATAGTTGGATTTTTACTCGCAAAAATGGCGAGGTTTATGAGAGTTGAAAATTTATGAGTCAAGTGAATCTTTGGACTTCAGCGGAACACGCTTTGTGGTATCTTGCTAAAGCTGATGGAATTCCTCACCGTACAGAAGGTGAAGCGGTTTTGTTGGAGGAAGTGCCAAAAAATGTTAAGCGAATTCTGGATGTGGGCACGGGAGACGGGCGGTTGCTGGGTCTGCTTAAGTGCGATCGACCGAATGTTGAATGTGTGGCGATCGACTTTTCGCCGACAATGCTGGAAAAAGCCAGAATTCGCTTTGCTGATGACAAAAATGTCACGGTAATCGAGCACAATTTTGATGAAGCGCTACCGGATTTGGGCAAATTTGGTGCGGTTGTTTCTAGTTTTGCGATTCATCATGTAGCAGACGATCGCAAACGTTCGCTTTACGCGGAGATTTTCGAGCTTTTGGAGCCCGGAGGCATTTTTTGTAATTTGGAGCACGTAGCGTCCGCAACTCCGGCTTTACACGAGAAATTTCGAGAGGCGATCGGTATTAGCAACGATCCAGATGATCCGTCTAATAAATTGCTGGATGTGGAAACGCAATTGCGCTGGTTTAGAGAAATTGGTTTTACAGATGCAGACTGTTATTGGAAGTGGCGGGAACTTGCTTTATTAGTTGGGGTGAAACCAGTCAGCCCTGTCAACGTGGTGAAGAATGCTCCCTAACGCTTGAAATTTCGTTGCAGTCGCAAGCTCCCTCGGATTTTTTTCAACAGCGCGAGACAATAAGTTTTGTTACCGATAGGATGACATAAAGCCGATCGATCGCACCTTGACGCGGCCTGGGTAAAACCAGTTTAATTGCTAAACAAAACAGTAGTAGATTGCAAAGCCTACGCACTTCCTCTGGGCAGCCCAACTGCGAAACTTAATAAAATTGGCAGCGTCATAGATTCTAATTTGCAATATCGCACTACGCGCAATGGAAATCGCGATTGCTTCGCCTAACCCCCGAGCTCCGGGCTAGAGCAACTACCATCACTTACCATCTATCAAAAAGAATGGCTACACTTGAAGGTACCCCCAACAACGATGTTTTAATTGGCTTTCCTGGAAGTAACTCGCTCTCGGGCAAACAAGGCGATGATAGTTTGTTTGGCGCAGAAGGGGACGATCAGATCTTTGGCAACCAAGGTAATGACTACATCTTGGGCAACCAAGCCAAGGATACCCTCTACGGCGGCAAAGATAGTGACAAGGTTCAAGGCGACGAAAATGAGGATTGGGTGTTTGGCGATAACGGTAATGATACCCTCGAAGGAGGGGAGGGAAACGATTTTGTGCGCGGCGGCAAAGAAAATGATTTGCTATCTGGAAATGAAGGCAATGATGTCCTATTTGGAGATAGCGGTGCCGATACCTTAAGCGGTGGCGATGGTGACGACCTTTTTGTTATCGGCAGAGTACAAAATAATTCTGTTAATACCGGCAGTTCTACTCTTGCCAATGCTGACTTGATTGCCGACTTTAGCGTGGGTACAGACTTAATAGGACTCGATGGAGGCTTGCAATTTCAAGACTTGAATATCTCTCAAGGAACAGGCGATTTTGCCAGAGATACAATCGTTCGAGATAACGTTACAGGCGAAGATATCGCTATTTTAAAAGGTATTAACAGCAGTAGTATCACAGCAGCCAATTTCACCACCTCACTCGCTCCAGTTACCTCAACATCAACCCCCAGTATCTTAGAATTCAGCACCTCTAGCTACAGGGCCGACGAGGGCAACAGTGGCAGTCCCAATCAAGTTGTCGCCACAGTTCAACGCACTGGCAGCAGCGAGGGGGCAGTCAGCGTTCAAGTGGAACTAGATACACCTTCCACCGCTACTGTTACCGAAGACTACATTAACAATCTGCCAGTTACTATCAACTTTGCCAGCGGCGAAAACTCCAAAACTCTATCAATTCCCATTGTGGGAGATACCTTTGTAGAACCAGACGAACAGATTAAAGTGAAATTGGTTAATCCTGTAGGTAGGGTAACTTTAGGAAGTCAGCAAACTGCTACCTTAACTATTATTAACGATGACATATCAATCCCCAGTATCTTAGCATTCAGCACCTCTAGCTACAGTGCTAACGAGGGCAACAGTGGCAGTCCCAATCAAGTTGTCGCCACAGTTCAACGCACTGGCAGCAGCGAGGGGGCAGTCAGCGTCCAAGTGGAACTAGATACACCTTCCACAGCTACTGTTACCGAAGACTACATTAACAATCTGCCAGTTACTATCAACTTTGCCAGCGGCGAATCCTCCAAAACAGTATCAATTCCCATTGTGGGAGATACGATTGTCGAACCAGATGAACAGATTAATTTGAAATTAGTTAATCCTGTAGGCAGGGGAATTTTAGGAAGTCAGCAAACTGCTACCTTCACTATTATTAACGATGACATTTTGCCAACGGTCAGCATCGCTGCTATAGATGAGGCAGCAGCAGAAACAGGCAACAATCCAGCCACTTTTCGCATCAGTCGCACTGGTGAGAGTCGCGGCAACTTAACAGTCAGCCTAGCAATAGACGGTACTAGCACCAATCCAACTAAACCTAGCGACTACACCTTCAGCGGTGGCGGCGCTTCTGTCAACAGTTCAAATGTCAGTGTCACCATCCCGGATGGACAAAATTTTGTAGATGTCAGCCTCACCGCTGTCGATGATATCCAAGCTGAGGCACAGGAGACACTGAAGCTGAAACTAGCAGATGGGAATTACCAAATTGATGCTAACCAAAACAATACTACTGTCGCGATCGAAGCCAATGATACCGTAGTTGTCAATAGCAATGACAGCCTGACAGACTACAGTCTGGCAGAAGGTTCGTTTCGACAAGCACTGCTGAATGCTAACGCTTTTGCTGGGAATGATACTATTACTTTCAATCTGCCAGCCGGGCCGCAGACAATCAATCTCACAGGAGTCTTGCCTGACATTAGCGGCGATGTCACTATTACTAATACCACTGGTTCTAGCAACCTGACAGTGCGGCGGGGGACGGGCGGAAATTACCGGATTTTCAAGGTAAACAGTGGAGTCAGTGCGACTTTTGACGGATTCACGATCGCCGATGGTTTTACACTTGAGGACGGCGCCGGTATCTATAACGACGGTGGCACAGTCAATGTGACTAACGGCACTTTCTCCAACAACGTTGCCTTTTCCTCTTCAGCCACAGGCGGTGGCATCTCAAACAATAGCGGCACAGTAAATGTGACGAACGGCACTTTCTCAGGCAACAGGTCTAGGAATGGCGGTGGCATCTCTAACAATGGCCCAGGCACAGTCAAAGTAGCAAACAGCACTTTCTCTGACAACGGTGGAGTGCGTTTAACCACAGGGTTCCCGGCATCAGTAAATGGTGCTGCCATCTCTAACATAGGCGGTACTGTGGAGGTGACAAACAGCACTCTTTCTGGCAACGATGCGGGCGGTGGCAGTGGTGGCGGCATTTATAACCGTGAGGGTGGCACAGTCAAAGTGACGAACAGCACTCTTTCTGGTAACACTGTGGGTGGTTTTTTTGAAAATGGTTTGTTTGGTGGTGGCATTTATAACGATAACGGCACAGTAGAGGTGACCAACAGCACTCTCTCTGGAAACGAAACAACCAACGCAGGTAGCGGGGGTGCTGGCATTTATAACAAAGCTGGCACGGTAACGCTGACAAACAGCACTATCTCCGGCAACAAAGTAAACCCCTCCAACAAGGCGCCATCATTTCCCTTGTTCTCTTCCCCTGCAAGTGGCGGTGGTATATGGAACGGCGGCACAGTGAATGTCAAAAATACTATCATCGCTCAGAACAGTGCCGCCACTGGCCCTGACGTTTTCGGCAGCTTCGCCAGCGGTGGCTACAACTTAATTGGCGACGGTACTGGCAGCACTGGTTTTACTGCTGTCGGCGATCGAGTTGGCACTGCTGCTGCACCTATTGACCCCCTACTAAACCCCCTGACAAATAACGGTGGCCCGACTCAGACTCGGGCACTGCAACCGGGTAGTCCCGCTATTAATGGTGGCGACCCAGCTTTTGTTTTAACGTCTGGACCTTTTATCGGTCCTCCCTTCTACGACCAGCGGGGTATCTCTCCTTTTAATCGCGTTAGCGGGGGAATTATTGACATCGGCGCTTTCGAGTCTCCTCTGGTTCCTTAACGCCTGCAGGATGCGTTGCAATGCCTTTGCTGTCAACTTAAGAGTGAGGGAATAACTGAGGCACAGAAAGCAACCCTGTGCGCTTTGGGGGCGATCGAGAATTAAGATTTAGTAGGGTGCGTGACTCTCAATCATCTCACTGGGAATTGAAGAACTCAAAGTCACGCACCTTACTCAATTAGTCCTCGACGCAGAAACCGGTTTTTTTCAGGAATAGACTGCATGGTTAACCTTTAATAGGAGCCAAAAACCCAGTTTATAAAGGTATTTATGCGTCCAGGACTATGAATTAAATTAAATCCGGTACTTTAGGTTTGATTCGGCGCTCGTACCAGTTCATTAACGGGGTGGAGCTGATGCCGTGCAGAATCACAGAAAGTACGATGGTTGTAAAGGTAATCCAGGCAATCTTTTCGGCGGTTTCGCCTTTCAAACCGTGACCGAAAGCATAGGTAAGATAATAGATAGAACCGACACCACGAATGCCGAACCACCCGCACAGCCAGCGGTTGGCTGGATGCAAAGGACTGCCGATCGTACTAACCCAAGCTCCCACAGGCCGGATTAAAAAAATTAACAATCCAGCTACTAAGAGGGAGTATCCTCCATAGGCCAACATAGGCTCTAGGCGCAAAAGCGAACCTAATAGTAAAATAGTTGCTACTTCCATTAACTTTTCAATGCGCTCGGTAAAGTGCAGTTGCGAAAGCGGCTTTTCTGGGTTGCGGTAACTCCCCTGCACCACAATTCCTGCTACAAAAACTGCGAGAAATCCGTAGCCGTTTACTACTTCTGTGAGGGAATATGTGAGCAGAATTGTGCTGAGAGCAATGAAATCTTCCATTAATTGATCTGCTGGTCTATAGCGTTGGAGTCGGCGATCGATCCAGGTGACGGCTTTAGCTACTAAAATGCCCATAACGATACCTGCGGCGATCGCCCAAATCAAGTCAACTGCTACCCACTGCGAAAACCAGTTTGACCAGTTGCTATCTTTTAGCGAATAAATGCCGAAATAAACAAAGGGAAAAGCTAAAGCATCGTTCAAACCACCTTCCGATGTTAAACCAAATCGCAATTCATCGCGATCGTCTATATCAGCTAACTGAACTTCTGAGGCTAAAACTGGATCGGTGGGAGCGAGAATTGCTCCGAGTAAAATCGCCGGGCCCCAATCTAATTTCACAAACCAATGACCGATCGCGGCCACTGCAAAAATAGAAATCGGCATTAAAAAACCGATCAGCCGGGCTGTGGAATTCCAAGCCCAAAATTGCAGCGGGCGATTCATTTTTAAGCCGCAACTGAACAGAGAAACAATAACTACCAATTCTGTGAGTCTTTCTAAAAATTGAGCTTCGGGACGCAAGTCAATCAGCTTCACGCCGTAGGGTCCCAATCCGATACCGACAATTAGATAAATTAAGGCATAAGATAGAGGCAATCGCGAAATCCATCCGGAACCCAAGGTAACGGTAAGCAGGAGGATGCCAATAACTAGCAAGTTGAGAATGTAATCATCCACCATAGCGATCGCACTTTTAATTAGGTTTAACAAGGGCGATTTTGACACGTAAAAGCTTCGGGCGCATCCGTCGTCCGCTAGATTCAGCTATCCTCCGAAAGTTGCAGTTGTTATACCAAATTCTTTATGCTTCTAGCCTGCTGCTGCGGGCTTTTTTTTGGTACCCCGTAAACTCCGTGACTTACAATCGCCCGGAATTGTTTACTGCATTCATCTGACTAATAACTAATGACTACTGACTGAAGACTAATGACTAATTAGAAAGACCACTTTTGTCGGTAGCGATGATGTGCAAATCTACGTGTTTGAGCGATCGCACTAACTGTTGAGTCAAAGAACCCCGCAGCAACAACTTCCAGCGGGATTGCTGGCTTTCGCCGATCACAATTTGAGTAATGCGGTACTGTTTAGCTACCTCCGAAATCGCTTTGGCTATATTAGTGCCGTTTACCCGCAAAAATTGCCCCTTAAATTCTTGACAGAGTTTCTCACAAGTTTCAACGTGCAAGCTTTCTGCTTTTGTTAAAAATCGGTCTGGATCGTTGACAAACACAGCATAAAATGGGGCATTCATATAACTAGCAATCCTCGCGCCCCGCCGCAGCAGTTGCAAGGAATTCGGATAAGTCGAGATGCACACTAAAACTCGTTCGTGAATGTTGCAAGATTGGCCTTTTAAAGTTGCTGCATCGTCTTCCACATTGTCTGCGACTTCTCGCAGGGCGAGTTCTCGCAAAGCAATTAAATGACGGCGCTGGAAAAAATTTTCTAAAGATTGTTCAATTTTTTCTGGAGCATAAATTTTGCCTTCTAGCAACCTCTCTTCTAAAGTTTCCGGCGTGACATCGACAACGACTATTTCGTCAGCATCTTCGAGGACGCGATCGGGCACTCGCTCTCGGACTACAACTCCGGTAATTCGAGCTACTAAATCGTTGAGACTTTCTATGTGCTGAATGTTGAGGGTGGAGAAAACATCAATCCCCGCTTTGAGAATTTCTTCGACATCTTGATATCGTTTTTCTCGTAGAGAACCCGGAATATTTGTATGAGCTAGTTCGTCTATTAATGCTAATTGAGGACGGCGTTCTATCACAGCATCCGTATCCATTTCGGTGAGCATCTTTTCGCCGCGCAGCATTGGTTTTTTTGGCACTATTTCTAGTCCCTCGCCTTTAGCTGCTGTCTCTTTTCGCCCGTGAGTTTCTAACAGTCCAATTACCACATCAATGCCTTCAGATTTGAGCCTGTGCCCTTCTTCCAGCATTCGGAAAGTTTTGCCGACACCGGGGGCCATGCCGATAAATATTTTGTGCTTTCCCCGGCGGGGGGTGCGATCGTAAGTGCGGTTTGGTTGGGCGTAAACCGCGTCTGGATTGTTGGTAATTTCGCTAGAGTGAATCATAGCTAAGTAGTGGGTAGTTAGTCAATCTCCAGTCATCAGTCAGTTTATGACCGATGACTGCCGACTGTTGTAAACTATTGTAAACCGTCGAGAGCCAAATTCAGTTTGAGGACGTTAACTCCCGGTTCGCCGAAAATTCCGAGAAATCTGCCATCTGTATTTTTGGCTACCAACATTTCTACTTGATTGAGATTGAGCGATCGCACTGTTGCTATCCGCTGAATTTGCGATCGAGCTGCCTCTATGCTAATGTGCGGATCGAGGCTAGAACCAGAGGTGTAGACTAAATCAGCAGTTGGTTTGATACCAGCTTTGTTGAGGCGATCTAATTCAACTTGCACCCCCTGAAAACCATCTTTTTCATTGCCTCGCTTCAGCAACTCCGAGTTACTGGGGGCAAGGTTGCTAGCTCCCGAAACCCCTGTTCTTTGACTAAAATTTTCTCCCTTCGTCGGATCGTAATTTTCTGTCGCAAAGCTGCTGTAATTTGTGGTGCTAGGACGACCCCAAAAATATCTTTCTGAGGAGAAAGGTTGGCCAATTAACGACGAACCGACTATAATTCCTTGCTTGGTAATTAAGCTACCGTTTGCCTGGGAGTTGAAGGCAATTTGACCGATTACTAGCAAGATTAAAGGGTAAATAATGGCTGTAATTCCCCACAAAACCACGGTAAGGCGAATGGCTTTAATTATTTCTCTCATAAATTACCTGGCTCGGTTATTTGCTAAGGGTGAATTATTGACTAAAATCTTTCCGGCTGAAAAATGACTACAAACAAGTAAATAGAAAGGGCGATAATCACCAAACCCAAGAGACTTAAACCCCACACAGCTTTTCGGGTCAAATCTTCACCCGCAGCCGCGTAAACAGCGGGGGCAATTATCGCATTGAAACACATTACCAGAAATAGCTGCAGCGGGATTTGGTGGCGCTGCCAAAGCATTTGCGCTAAATCAATAATTGCTTGAAAATCTCTGGGAAAAATATCATTAAGCCAATCATTCCGTTTCATGAATTCTCCTTATTTTGGGAATAAATATCTGTCTTTCTATTGGATATTTTTTTGGGAAAAATCGAGGCAGAGCCTCTGGAACTGCGTTCCCCGGCAGAGCTGGGGAACGAGATTAATCCGTGTATCCGTGTCAAAATCCGTGTCATGCTTTCCCGATCTATGCTAGCCCAACAGCGGTAATCAAAACATCAATAACTTTGATGGCGATAAACGGCGCGACTGCTCCGCCCAATCCGTAGATTAAAATATTCCGCTGCAACAGTTGATTGGCGCTCAAAGGTCTAAACTTTACACCAGTTAATGCTAGTGGAATCAAAGCGGGAATAATCAAAGCATTGTAAATTAATGCGGACAAAACAGCCGATTGACCGCTGGCTAGACCCATGACGTTTAAAGCGCCAACAGGGGCAAATATTGCCGGAATAATTGCAAAATATTTGGCAATGTCGTTCGCTAGCGAAAATGTAGTCAGCGCGCCGCGAGTAATTAGCAATTGTTTGCCAATTGTCACTAAGTCAATTAGTTTGGTGGGGTCGGAATCTAAGTCCACCATGTTCGCTGCTTCTTTCGCGGCTTGGGTTCCAGAATTCATCGCGAGTCCTACGTTTGCCTGGGCTAGTGCGGGGGCGTCGTTGGTTCCGTCTCCTGTCATTGCTACTAATTTGCCCTCGGCTTGTTGCTTGCGAATTACTTCGATTTTGTC